>JACZQL010000060.1 GCA_022545745.1 Deltaproteobacteria bacterium
AAATGCGAACTCTGCCTAGAAAGCGAGGGTTCTCGGGATTGAATTTGCCAGGTATTTATTTCGCGGCCTGTTATTATATTAGGCATAACACGCATAGCCGGCTTAAATACAGCCAAGACAGAGTCTGACCTCACTCCACGTACCCTACGGGGTCGCCGTCGAAAGCAGTGCCACCGGAAAGTGGTGCAAAACCTGATGAAGAGGCAAGACCCATTTCCCCACTGCTTGGGTGGCTTTTAGGGTTTTCCCTGACAATAGGTTTTTCCAATGGCAAGGGGCCTGCTCAGGGAGGACGAGGTGACTTCTCCCCCATACCTTTGAGCCCAAGGGGAATTCACCTGGGGATACGAGTCTCGTGGCAAATCGCGGGACCACCACAAGGGCCCACAGGTCCTTTTCCCTTCTGGCGTAGGCACAGATGTTCTCGCTCCTTCTCCCGGAGGCCTTCAGAGGGATGTAGTTCCCCTTGAGGAACAGCTCACCGTGGGTTCTACGGAACTCCAGGGCCTCGGAAAGCAGGTAAAGTTTGATTCGACCGTCCCGCCAATTAGTAAGTAGTTTCTTTTTAAACCCCACCGGCCCGCCAGGTTCTCGCCCCTTGAGTTCATCGAGGAGTTTTATCCGTGTGGAAAAATCCACAGGCCGTCGATTGTCGGGATCCACAAGGCTCAAGTCCCAGAGCTCTGTGCCCTGATAAAAGTCAGGCACCCCGGGCGATAGGATCTTCAAAAGGCCCTGACCGAGGGAATTGATCGCGCCGTAGAAAGCGATCTTTTGTTGAAATTTAAGAAAGTCCTCTAGGAATTTGTTTGAGGCCGTGTTCTCTAAAACCCCATCCGCGAAGCTCACCAAGGCATCCTCATGGGCATCATCGGGGTCAATCCAGCTAGTGTGGACCTTGGCTTCACGGGCTGCCTTGACAAAATATGCCTTGACCCGCTGCTTAAAGGTCGGGATTTCTTCCTTGGAAAAAGGCCAGGCGCCAATGAGGGTCTGATACAGGAAATACTCCTCGTTCGAATCCGGTATGAGGTTTCCCTTCACCTGGCGCTTTTTGACCCTGTTCCATTGGCTCCACTTGCGAAGATGCTGATTCCAATCCTGGGGCAACTCGGAGAGGACATTGATTCTCGCACGATGGTCTTCCCCCCGTTTGGTGTCGTGGGTCGAGGTCCCATTGAGCGTATGAGGCCAATGCTTGAGCCGTTCTTGATTTCGAGCATGGAAACCACCGAGGGACAACTTCTCCGCGGCGGGATCCCCCCCCACGTCGTTTAGCGAGATCAGTCGGTGGTAGAGATACAGAGCTGTGTCTTCAAACCCCTTGGCCATCACCGGTCCACTCAACTGTTGCCATTTCATGACGAATCGGAGCGACTCCTCATTGAACCGGCAATCCGTTGAGTCAATCGATTCAAATAGAAAGACCCGCGTCAGGAAGTCGAATACTGCAACCCCTAGCGTAACATTTCGACGTCTCGCTTCTTTCAGGGCCTCTTCTAGGTAAAACCGATCCCTAGGTGAGACCTTATGGCTTCGGATATAGGTTCGGTAGACGGGCAGGCACGCGGTAACTTCTTCGAGGGCCTGCCTCAGCTCATGGAAGGCAAAGGGAGGGGCCGAGCGGTCCTGGGTACTGAGGGAGTCCAGCAGTCTTCCCAAAGAGCGGACCTCAGCCTTGAACAGCCTTTCAATGACATTCTTCTTTTGCTGATAGACCGCATCCTCGAATTCAGACTTCATCCCGGTGAATTCCCCATTGATGGTCTTCAGGTCTTTCAACCCCTTCCCATCCACGAACACACCGTTCACGGAGTTTAGGAAGTCATAGCCCGTGGTACCAAACACGGGCCACTCCCCGGGTAATGCCTCACCTTCAGCGAGGATTTTTTCCACCACCACATAGAGGTCCTGATCCGCACTGGTATCCCCTCCCACGTGCCTCTGAAGCTCACAGAGGTATTCCAACGGATCATGGAGTCCGTCCACATGATCGATCCTGAGCCCTGTGACCGCCCCCTGCTGAACCAGCCGAGAGACCAACCCATGGGTTCTCTCGAAGACCGCCGGCACCTCCACACGGACCGCCGCCAGGTCGTTAATGTCAAAAAAGCGGCGGTAATTGATCTCCTCGGCAGCCAGTCTCCAGTAATCCAATTGATAAGCCTGACGAGCCAAAAGTTGTCCCAGGAGTGTAAAGCTCTTCGCACATCCCTTGGTGCCGTTACAGATTTTTATATTCTGGTCAACAAACTCTTTGATTTCAGAATTCGAGTTGTAGAGGGCCCAGAGTTGCTGCTTGATTCTTTCCTTTGCCGTTTGCCTTTCCTGCACCTTCTCAGGATCCGTCTCCGTCCGCTCAGGTAGACGCTTGACGGAGTCGATCAGCTTCACCAGCTCTTGCACGGGTGGATGCAGTGCCCCCGAAGCCTCCTGCCATCTCTGCAACCCATAGGTAAGAAAATATTCGTAAGACCTGGGGTCGAGGGGAAGTCTCGTATCATAGTAACGAACGGAGAGTCCATTGGGGTCCAGGACCAGGGAAAGCTCTTGATTTTCTAAAACACGACCGAGACGGTCTCCCAGGATGGGAAGAAAAATCTTGTTCTTTGTAACATCAGGGTCACACCCCCATTCGATGTCAAAGGTGGAGGCGTACAGCGAGCTCTGGCCGTTTTCTAACACATCCATCCACCAAGGGTTCTCACTGCTCGCTGCCATGTGATTAGGAACGATGTCGAGCAGGAGTCCCATACCGTAGCGTTTGAGCTCCTGAGTGAGGGATAGAAATTCCTCCTCTGACCCCAGATCCGGGTTAATCTGTGTTGGATCGGTCACGTCGTAACAGTGTAAGCTGCCCGAACGCGCCTTAAAGATGGGCGAGGCGTAGAGCTCAGTGATGCCGAGTCTGTGAAGATAGGGAACTAGCGCCCGAGCGTCCGCAAAGCGAAACTCTCGGTTGAATTGAAACCGGTAGGTAGCCCCAGGGATTCTCAGCATGCCCATTCACTCCACACAAAGTGACAGCTTTCCGCCATGCCCTTGGAAGAGGTGGATGCAGATAGTGCGTTCCAATTAGGACTCCTCTGGACGAGTGAACAGCACAAAGGCCTCTGGGGAGAGGTCCAGTGAAACTTTACCTTCAGAAGTTAGTTTTTTAGGGTGCGAGCTTCCAGGTCCATTCCAGCGTTCTTCCGCAGAGTCGAGCCGTTTCTGCCAATGCCCCTTCGGAAAGGGAAGTTCCTCAGAAACATCGCTTTCACCAAAATTAAATACCGCTGCTACCTCCTCCCCATGACCCCAATGCCGAATAAACAGGATCTTGGATTGTTCATAGGCTAGAACTTCCTGAGTTTCTTTGCTCAGATTTGACAGAGGGGGTATCCCCTTCCGTAGCCGAATCATCTCCTTATAAAAATCCCACAGAATCCGATGGGTCCCTTCGAGTCGCAGGGTGTGGTTCAGTTTCGCGCTCCAAAAGATGGCTTCGTCCTGCGGGTCCGGTGCATCTCCCCATTCGAAGGCACCAAATTCTTCACGACGTCCGTTCCGGACTGCCTCAATGAGATCCGAGTCGGAATGGCTGACGAAATAGGGAAAAGGAGCGGTCTCTCCGTACTCCTCCCCCATGAATAATAACGGAAGGAAGGGTGACAAGATCACAAGACCGGCCGCAACTTTTAGCCTTTCGAAGGAAACCAGTTGACTCAATCGCTCGCCCCTCATCCGATTGCCCACCTGGTCGTGGTTTTGAGAAAAGACCACAAAACGTTCGGCAGGCAGGTCCTTGGATGAAACGCCGTGCCGATGCTGACGGTAGGGGGAATATTCTCCGGAATAGACAAATCCCTCCCGAAAGGCCTTCGCCAGATTCTGGAGCGTGCCATAATCCTGGTAATAACCTGCTCGCTCGTTGGTCAGGAGCGCATGCAACGCGTGATGAAAGTCGTCGTTCCATTGAGCGTCTAGGCCATAACCACCAAGTTCACGCTCCCGGATGATCCGCGCATCGTTAGTCGCGCTTTCCGGCATCAAATAGATTTGCCGCTTTAGGGCTTGTGCCTGCTCGTGCACCACGGTGGCGAGCTCTTCCAGGAAGGGTCGGGGGGAACGGTCCAGGATGGCGTGAACCGCGTCCAGACGAAGGGCGTCCACGTGAAACTCATTCAACCAGTAAAGGGCATTCTCGATGAAGAAGCGGCGGACCTCATCGCTGTGAGGACCGTCGAAATTGAGGGCAGGACCCCAAGGGGTCTTATAACGTTCGGTGAAGTAGGGGGCGTAATCGCCGAGACAGTTTCCTTCAGGTCCCAGGTGATTGTAGACCACGTCCAAGACCACTGCGAGACCTTGGCCGTGACAGGCATTGACGAGCCTTTTTAGTCCTTCCGGCCCTCCATAGGAATTCTGGACCGCGAAGAGTTGGACTCCGTCGTAACCCCAATTTTTCTCGCCTGGGAACTGATTAACGGGCATCAACTCCAATGCCGTCACTCCCAGTTCCTTGAGCTCGTCAAGGTAAGAGATCATGGCATCAAAGGTGCCCTCGGGGGTGAAGGTCCCTACGTGCACTTCATAGATGATATAATCCTTCAGCCCGATACCGCGCCACTGCTGATCCTGCCACGAAAAACGGGAATCCATGACCTGGGAAGGACCGTGAACACCGTGAGGTTGAAACCTGGAGGCAGGGTCCGGTCGCTCCTTTTGGCCGTCCATTCGGTAGAAGTAAAGGGCACCCGGTTCCACGCCCTCCACGGTGGCACGATGGTAGCCCCGCTCGTAGTGTTCCAGGGTCACGATCCGTTCGCGGGGTGCAACTATTCGGAGTTCCACTTTCTGGTGGTAGGGGGCCCACACACAGAACCGAACCTGTCCCTCCGAGTACAAAGGGCCTAGAAGAGTTTCTTGCCAGTGACTCATGGCTTAGTGACTTCGCTTCGCAGAAATAGGTTAGCTAAGGGCAGCGTGCTCTTCGGTTTTCTTTGGACACTCCCCATTAAAACGACCTTACGTCCGCCGCCTCCGGATTTGGTCCACCTCACGAAGCACCTCCATAACCCAGGGCATCTGGCAGAACTCCTCGAAGCTGTAACGTGCCTTTTTTTTCCAGTTCGTGCTTTCATCGCCAGATCCGGGCAGATTTTGGGAATCCTTTTCCAACCAGAGGTCCTCCAGGTTGATCAAAAGGAGGCGCGCCGGACTCGCACTCAAATAGGACAGACAGGCTCTCAGGAGAACCTGCAAATTCGTTGCATGGTTGTGGAGCCACCCACGGGAGCGCAGAAATTTTGTCAGGGCCTGTTGGAGTTTGGAACGCTTCTTATGCTCGACCCTGCTGCCTTCTTCGTTGAGTAACCCCAGCTGGACACGGTCCTGGATATCCAAGCCCTCCCAGAATGACCCAAAGGGGCGCATGTCGTGGGTGTTCATGCTCGCCAGAGAATTAGGAGATGCAGTGCGCAGCGCGGCCCGGGAATTGGGATTCAATTCATACTGCAACACATACATACGCTGGATATTGTGCCGCGACATGGCCAAATTGATGGATGCAGGAACAGTGCCAAGGTTTTCTCCAATTAGGGTCGCCCGATGTTTGTGCGACTCGAGGCTCAAAATGGCGTACAACTCCTCTGCGTTGTAGCGAGCATAGACACCGTGCTGAGGTTTCATTCCCTTAGGGATCCAAAACAATCGATGAAGCCCCATCACGTGATCGATCCGGAGAAAACCAGCATACTTCAGGTGGTGTTGGATCACTGCGATGGGATAACGGTAGCCTTGCTCTCTAATCGGCTCAGGCTGAAGGGGTGGAACTCCCCAATCCTGTCCTCCAGTGAAAAAGGAGTCTGGGGGGGCGCCTACGGAGATCTCTGGGGCAAACACGTCCCGCTCGCTCCACACGTCGTACCCATGAGGATGAACCCCTAAGGGTAGGTCGAGATACAACCCGGGACCTGAGTCCGAAGATCCCCTAGCCACGGCACCGAGCTGCTGGTCAGCGAGCCATTGAGCATAAAGGTGGTACTGCTTGACCTCTTCGTCGTAGTCCCCCTGTTCAAGGTGGCCATCTCGGAGACGTTGGGACCAGGTGGGCCAAGGGGAACGTTGCTTTTCACAGGTAGCCCTAAACTGGGCGTATTGCTCGACCACGGGATGGGACTGTAAAAAACGGTCAAAGGCCGATTTTCGCTCCAAACTCTCCTTGAAGAAAACCCTTACCAGTTTCTCCAGAACTTTACGCTTCAGTCTCATCTGAGATCGGTAGTCGACCCTCTCGGTCAATCGATAAGTCTCAACTTCTTTTTGAAAATCAGAAGAGGCGATTAGGTCCCGCGCCTCTGGGCAGCTCTCCAACTCGGGGATCCGCGTTACATCGAGATAAAATTCATTCCAGAACAAGCGGCTTGCAGGGGAGTAAGGGCTTGGATCGAAAGGTTCATCCAAAAAGGTAGCCAGGAGCGGGAGAGTGCCAACGACTCCGCCCCCTAAACCTTTGACCCAGGTGGCCAGGGCCAAAAGATCGGTGAAGTCGCCGCTCCCCCAACTTCTGTTGGAACGTAGTGCATAGAGAGGTAGGAATACCCCCCATTTCTTTTCGCCTTGTTTCGGTGATTCACTGTAGGCTTTGACAGGCGCGGAAATAACCAGTGAACGGTGACTTTTTTCTGCAACCTCCACAGTGAGCCGATGGTAGCCCCACGGCAATTTACCAGGTAGCGTGACACATTTAGCCACAGTGCCAGCAACTTTCCCCTGGGAGACAGTCGCGTTGGTCAATCTAGAGGTTCGGAATGTCCACTCACGAACCTCCCCCGTCTCGAGATTTAACTTTAGAGAGATGGAGTTCTTGGCACTGGCCCTAGACAGCCGGAGCACCAGTTTCACGGGCTGACCTTCCCAGGCTACAATGACCGGCTCAATACAACGTCCCCACAGGGTGTGATACCGCTGACTGATGGCACCCGATAAATCCTCCATGCTTCTTGCTGGGACCCCCATGGCCCGAAGAACCTGCAGTACCGATTCCGCCGATGCTTGCCTTC
>JACZQL010000061.1 GCA_022545745.1 Deltaproteobacteria bacterium
GGAGAGGGGCAGTAGGTTCCCCCAGAAGGCAGGAAAAGGGGAGGGCAGGCGAAAGGGATTGGATAGGAAATTTTTTGGCTACCATTTTCTTGGTGGCCTGTTTGGTGAGTCTTGCCCTGGTTCACGTGTGGTTACGTCTCCAGGTGATACACCTTGGATACGTTCTTTCCACTACCAGCAAGCTGCAGGGCCAACTGGAGCAGGTGAACCGTGAGCTTAAGCTAGAACTTGCGACCTTGACCTCACCCGATCGGTTGGAAGAATTGGCCCGTTCACGTCTGGGACTGAGGGAGCCCGAGCAGGGTCAGGTGGTGATTCTCCCATGAAGGGGAGTTCTAAAGTGATTAGGTCCCGGCTAGTATTGGCTGGGGCCGTTTTTTTAATGATGTTTCTGGCGGTGGGCCTACGTGCGTTCCAGCTCCAGATTATTCAAGGGGAAAAACTCAAACGGCTGGGGGAAAGACAACGTCTTCAAGAGTGGACCGTCCTGCCAAAGCGCGGCTCGATTTTGGATCGAAATGGGGAGCCCCTGGCCATTAGCCTTGAAGCTCAGTCTGTCTATGTCAGGCCTCGGCGTTTAAAGGACCCAGAACGGGCGGCTGCCCAGTTGGCCAAGGCCCTGGGGATGAGACAAAAGCAGTTACGACGAAGGCTAAAAACAGAAAAACCTTTTGTATGGGTCAAACGCCAGGTGACACCCAGAGAGGTTCAAAGGGTTCGGACCCTCAGATTGGCAGGGGTAGGGATGTATTACGAACCGAAGCGGTATTATCCCCATGGGCGGCTTGCGGGACAGATGATTGGTTTTGTAGGAAGTGATTCCCAGGGGCTTGAAGGCGTTGAGGGGTATTACGATAAATTCATCCGCGGTGAGTTCGGCTCGTCGGTCGTGGAGCAGGATGCACTTGGGCGCAAAGTGATGGTGCAGGGAGTGGAGAGACTTGAGGTCCCCCCGGGGGCGGACATCCACCTCACGCTGGACGCCTCTATCCAGAGTTTAGTGGAAAAGCAATTGGAGGCCACCGTAACCAGGTTTCGGGCAAAGGCGGGGACGGCTGTTCTTGTGAAACCTTTCACGGGGGAAGTCTTGGCCATGGCCAACTTTCCATTCTTTAATCCAAACAGCTTTACCCGGTTTCCTTCCCATCGGTGGCGCAATCGGTCCGTGACGGATAGTTTCGAGCCGGGATCAACCTTCAAGGTCATTGGGGCCGCTGCTGCTCTGGATGAGGGGATAGTAGGCAAGGAAGATCTTTTTTATTGTGAGCTGGGTCGATATTCCTATGGGGGTCGAGTCATCCGAGACGAGAAAAAGCACGGGTGGCTGACCCTGGACAAGATCATGAAATATTCCAGCAATATCGGGCTCACAAAGGTGGTAGATAAGCTAAAGAAGGACAGGTATTTTAAATACATTCAAAAGTTTGGGTTTGGCCAGTTAACGGGAATCGATTTGCCCGGGGAAGCCAAGGGGCTGGTTCGCTCTCCCTCTCGGTGGACTCGCGTGGATCTGGCAGCCCACGCCTTTGGGCAGGGCATTGCTGTGACTCCTGTTCAGCTGGTCATGGCCTATGCTGCCATCGCCAATGGTGGATTCCTCATGCGACCTTACGTGGTGCGGCGTGTTGTCGACTCCGAGGGGAAAGTCCTCGTGGAACATGAATCCCATGTGGTGCGTCGCGTCATCTCGGAGAAAACGGCACGTGAATTGACGTCGATTTTGACCGGGGTTGTCAGTGACGGGGGGACAGGTGTCCGGGCAGGGATGGAGGGGTTTCAGGTGGCGGGGAAAACTGGGACCGCACAGAAGCCAGATTTGATCAACGGCGGGTATATACCCGAGAAGAGAATCGCCTCCTTTGTGGGTTTTGTTCCAGCGGAGGATCCCCGGATAGTCCTATTGGTGTTGCTGGATGAGCCGGAGGTGAGCGTCTATGGGGGTGTGGTGGCAGCACCGCTGTTTCGCGATATCGCCCGTGGCACCTTGCGGCATCTGGGAATCGGGCCTCAATGGCGAGCCACCATGCCATTACCTGTGGTCAGCAGACCGAAAATGGTGCGGGTGGAGGATGAGACCGCGGCAGTGCCGAGGAGAAAGAGGGCCTTTGGGTTTCCAAATTTCCAAGGCTTGAGCATGCGCGAGGCGGTGACGAGGGCCAGTGCGCTAAAGCTTCAGGTTACGGTTCGTGGGCATGGCTACGTGGTGGGGCAGTCTCCGGCCCCTGGCTCAGGTTGGCGTCATGGCAGCACCCTGACCCTGACTCTGAAGGATGGCTAAGGATGTGGCTTAAGAATCTTCTTGAGACGGGTGAAGTGGAAGAGGTGCAGGGAGGCTTGACCCAACCTGTCGAGGGTTTGGCATACGATTCTAGAAAGGTAAGGCAAGGAGACGTCTTTTTTGCCGTTCCAGGTGCGTACGCCGATGGACATGATTTTGTGGACCAGGCCGTGGAGCAGGGGGCTGTGGCCGTGGTGGTAGAACGAAGGGTGTCTGTCCCACCGGAGGTGACCTGGGTTCGAGTCCAAAATGTGAGGCGGACCATGGGACAGTGGGCCGATGCCTTTTATGCCCATCCCAGCCGCCGCATGGTTTTAGTCGGTGTCACAGGAACCAATGGGAAGACAACGGTCACCTATCTCCTCGAGTCCATTTTCGCAGCCGCAGGCATGCCATGTGGAATCATCGGCACCATCAATTATCGGTTTCGCAATCAGACCTTTCCGGCTCCCTATACGACCCCAGAATCCGTGGACCTTCAAAGGCTTCTTGCGGAAATGGCGCAGGCAGGGACCCAGTCCATGGGGATGGAGGTCTCGTCCCATGCCTTAGCAATGGAACGGGTGAGGGGAATTGATTTTGACGGAGCGCTGTTTACGAACCTCTCACATGACCATCTCGATTTTCACGGAGACATGGACCAGTATTTTTTTACCAAGAGCAGGCTTTTTACCGATTATCTCACCGAGAGTTCGAAAGCGAAGAAATTTGCGGTCATTCATGGAGCGGACCCGCGTGGCCCTGAGCTTTTGGAAAAGGTGTGCGGGAGCGGGCTTGAGGTGGTGAGCTATGGGTGTAGCCGAGAATGGGATATCCATCCGGTGGAATTCAAAAGCAATCTGGACGGTATAAGGGGAAGGATTCGAATCAAGGATCAGGAGCTCGACTTTTCCACGGGTCTCATTGGGACGCCCAATCTGGAAAATATTTTGGGAGCCGTTGGGGTCGGTTTCGCCTTGGGCATACCCATCAAAATAATCGCAAAGGGTGTCGCTAGGTTGGATTCGGTTCCTGGGAGGTTGGAGAGAATCAGCAATTCTTTGGGTATTACGGTATTGGTGGATTATGCCCATACCCCTGATGCCCTGGAGAAGGTGCTCCAAGCCTTAGGCCCAATGACTCAAGGTCGTCTCATTACCCTCTTTGGTTGTGGTGGTGATCGAGATCGGGGAAAGAGACCGGTCATGGGTGAAATCGCCGCCCGATACAGTGATCTGGTGGTCCTCACATCAGACAATCCTCGGACGGAGGATCCCATTCAAATCCTGGGGGAAGTGGAAGAGGGAATCCAAAGAACGGGCACGAGGAAATTTCCAATTTCAAATCTCAAATCTCAGATTGGCGGCGAAGAGAAAGGCTACTGGGTGGAACCCGATCGGCGCGCCTCTATTCGATTGGCTCTTTCCTTGGCGCGCGCGGGTGACCTGATCCTCATCGCGGGGAAGGGGCATGAAGACTATCAGATCCTGGGCAAGAGGCGAATTCACTTTGACGACCGAGAGGTGGTCCGAGAGGAATTGAAGCGACTGACGGCATGAATTGTTTTTTATGGGGTGGACCAGGGAAGAGATCCTCGTAGCGACGGGTGGAAAGGTGGTGCGCAGCGGGAAGGAGTCCGTCTACGGCGACGTCGTTACCGATTCTCAGGGGGCCAGAAGGCGATCCGTTTTTGTGGCTCTAGAAGGAAGGCGAGTTGACGGGCACCAGTTCTTGGACGATGCCCTGCGCCATGGCGCGAGTTGTCTCGTGGTTCACAGAAGGGCCGGTGACCGACGGCTCAAAAAAAAAGATATGACGGTGATCAAAGTGGCGGATACCCTCAAGGCCCTTGGGGACTTGGCCCACTATCGTCGACAAAGGGTTGCTCCAAAGGTTTTGGCCATCACGGGTTCCAATGGAAAGACCACTACAAAAGAAATGGTGGCATCTATTTTTCAATTCGCGACGATTCAGGGGACGCGGTTGCGGGGGAAGATTTTAAAGACTGAAGGAAACTACAATAACCTGGTGGGTTTACCTCTGACGCTTCTCCGTCTCACAGGTCGGGAAAAAGTCGCTGTGGTGGAATTGGGAACGAGTCAGCCAGGGGAAATACGGCAACTGACGGAAATTGCTGAACCCGACATCGGCATCATCACGTCAGTGGCACCGGCTCACTTGACCGGACTCAACACCCTTGCAGGTGTGGCTCGAGAGAAAGGGGAACTCTTCCGGCGAATGCATCCCCGGGGGGTAGCCATCGTGAACCTGGACGATCCATGGACTCGGCATTTGGGGAAGGGCTTCAAGGGGCGGAAGATTACCTACGGGAAAAGCGGAGAGGTGAGAGGGGAGAGGTTCAGGGCCCTCGGAGAGAGAGGAATGGAGTTTACCCTAAGGGCCGGCGGTGGCAGGCGGCGGGTCAGGCTTCGGCTCCCTGGAGTGCACAACCTTTCCAACGCTCTCGGCGCGGCGGCCATGGCCTACGGCCTGGGAGCGGACCTGGAGGCCATGAGCAAGGGACTGGAAGCCGTTCGGCCCATGCCCATGCGCATGGCCATTGAGAGAGTAAAAGGGGTGGGAATCATTAACGATGCCTACAATGCCAATCCCGCCTCCATGGACGCAGCTCTAAGGGCGCTGACTGGCGTTGAATGCAAAGGGGAAAGGGTGGCCGTCCTAGGAGATATGCTGGAGCTGGGAAGGGAGGCGGGGAAGAGGCACTATGAGTTGGGCCAGGCGGTTGCGCGGTGCCGAGTGGACCGGCTCTACCTGCTGGGCCAATTTGCTGCCCAGGTGAAGGAAGGGGCACTCAAGGAGGGGATGGATGATGAGCGGGTGAGGATCGGAAAAAATTACCGAGACCTTGCAAGGATGATTCGAAGAAAAACGAAGAGAGGGGATTGGCTTTTGTTCAAAGGCTCGCGTGGAATCGGTATGGAGAAGGTTTTGGCTGCATTTAGGGTGCTGGGAGATTAAATCTTGCTTTTCCATTTGCTCTATCCTCTTCATACTTCCTATTCGGTCTTTAATGTCTTTCGCTACATTACCTTTCGTGCAGCCTTGGCGGCACTGATGGCCCTTGCACTCTCTTTTCTCATCGGTCCCTACTTGATTCGCTTGCTGACGGCGAAGCAAATCGGTCAACCCATTCGTGAGGACGCCCCTGCCAGCCATACCGCCAAGGCCGGTACCCCCACCATGGGAGGAACTCTAATTATCTTGGCCCTGGTCTTTTCGACCCTTCTTCTTGCCGATATTGGAAATGTCTATGTCTTGCTGGCCCTCTTTGTGACCCTGGGCTTTGGGGTGATTGGATTCGTGGACGACACGTTAAAACTCAGACGCAAGAGCAGTAAAGGGCTTACCATGACCACCAAACTGCTGTGCCAGATTGGCGTGGCCTTGGCGGCTGTCACCATCCTCTACATGCAACCTACATTTAATAGCGTTGTAGGAATTCCATTTTTCAAGAACCTGCGTCCCGACATCGGAATCTGGTACATCCCCTTCGCGGTTCTCGTGATTGTGGGTACCTCCATTGCCGTTAACCTGACCGACGGCTTGGACGGCTTAGCCATTGGTCCTGTCATGGTGGCTGCAGCAACCTATGCCCTCATTGTCTATGTGACGGAGCACATTAAATTCGCCGAATACCTTCAGATTCCCTACGTGGGACAAGTGGGGGAGCTTGCCATATTCTGTGCGGCGATGGTGGCATCGGGTTTAGGCTTTCTCTGGTTCAATACCTACCCGGCACAAATGTTTATGGGAGATGTGGGTTCCCTTGCCCTCGGGGCCGCGTTGGGGATCGTTGCGGTCATGGCCAAAAATGAAATCCTGCTGCTCATCGTGGGAGGGGTCTTTGTGGCCGAGGCCCTCTCGGTCATATTTCAAGTCTTCTCTTTCAAGTTCAGAGGGAAAAGGGTCTTTCTAATGGCACCCATTCATCACCACTACGAGCTCAAGGGATGGCCCGAACCTCAGATCATCGTTCGATTTTGGATTATATCGATTATTTGTGCGTTGTTAGGGCTGAGCACACTGAAACTTAGATGAGGAGACCGTTTCGCTACTTATGGTCGCTTTTTACGACGGCGTCCCAAGGGGATTGGCAAAGGTCATTGGTGGGAATGCCTAGTAGCGAATCCGTAATGGACTCGAAGGATGGAGCTCAAAGGAAAGCGAATCATGGTCTTGGGCCTCGCCCGTACGGGATGCGAGACGGCACGGTTCTTATTTCATCAGGGGGCAGAGGTTGTGGTGAGCGACTGTAGAGGAGAAAAAGAACTGCATTCGGAGATGGCATCCCTCACGGGGATCCCCATCCACTACCTTTTAGGTGGGGAGGAAATAGGATGGATAGAGGGGATCGAAACTTTGGTGCCCAGCCCGGGGATTCCTTCTGATAACCCTTTGCTTCAGGAGGCATCCAGACGTGGTGTTGAGATCATTAGCGAGATCGAGTTGGCCTTTGGTTTCCTTCGGGTTCCTCTGGTGGTCATTACAGGGACCAACGGAAAAAGTACGACCGCCACTCTTATTGGAGAAGTTTTGAAGGATGCGGGTATCAGGGCGTTTGTGGGAGGTAACATTGGGGCTCCTCTGATCTCCTTTGTTTCAGCGGATTGGGACTGGGGAGTGGTGGAGGTAAGCAGTTTCCAGCTTGAATGGGTTAACCAGTTTCGTCCTAGGGTTGCCGTGCTGTTGAACCTCTCCGAAGATCACCTGGATCGATATCCGGACTTTGCCTCCTATTGTTCGGCCAAGGGGAGAATA
>JACZQL010000504.1 GCA_022545745.1 Deltaproteobacteria bacterium
AATGACAGGGTATGCAGTGATTAATGCCGCCGTGTATAGGACCAACTTTTATGGCTCTTCGTGGAATTGAGTGGGTAGAATTGGCCGGCAAATTGTCTAACATTCGTTCTGGACAATGCATTGGTGAGATTTTATCGTTCTGGTCCCCCACTTTGGAAAAGGGGGGATGAACGGAAATACCCAAACATTACCCACTCACTTACGCGAAGACCCTTTATTATTAATGCGACTTCTTAGAGGTCGGGTAGGTACTTAACCTATCTGGTAGGCCGCCTCACACTCCACTCTTCAGGGTCAGTACGTAACTCGTCAAATCGTTCAGTTGACGATCCGTAAGAGGGAGCTTTGGCATGAAGGAACCAGAAGAAACGGATTGGGGTCACGAAAATGACGTATATGCCATTCTCGATCAGGCCGCCGATCGGCGACAAAGGAAAGATACGGGGCAATCGCGGCCCCTTCGCCATGAATACGATGACAGGTCTTACAGGCAAATTTTGCGACTAACTCCTTGCCACGAATCACGGAGGGGTCGGTCTTGGGAACGGCGTAGAGGTCGCGGAAAGAAATTCCCAGGAGAACAAAGACCATGACCAAAAACACCAAACCCGCACCTAGGGTTAGCGGCCGTTTTGAGAGTCGGCGTTGCGGGTTGCGGTCAAGGAATGGGAAAAAGAACAGCACCAGAAAAAAGACTCCAGGAAGAATCCATGCTCCCAAAGGTTCAAGCGGACCATGAAGGTATTTGAGGAGTTGATAATAAAAAAGAAAATACCACTCGGGAACAGGGACAAAAGAATGATCGGAGGGATCGGCTTTATCAGCCAAGGGAAACTCAATGGTCGCAGCCAAGGTTGCCACGATCAGGAAGACCCCCAACATCACCACCGCATCCATATACACTTGCCGGGGGTAAAAGGTCTCGCTTCCCTCCTTGGCCTTTCCTTCATCCCAGGGTCCGGCTGGCCCCACCCGACGCAAAATGAACAGGTGCAACATGATTCCAAAAATAATCACGGCAGGGAGGAACAAGACATGGAGAGCGAAAAACCGGGAAAGCGTCAGAGCGCCTAAGGTCTCGCCACCTCGAAGCACCTTGACCATTAAATCCCCAACGATGGGCACCCTCCCAGCCATGTTGATCCCAACTTGGGTGGCCCAATAGGCGTTCTGATCCCAAGGGAGGAGATAGCCGGTAAATCCAAAGCCCAACATGAGCAAAAAGAGAACGATCCCTACCATCCACATCAACTCACGCGGTGGTTTATACGCACCGTCGAAAAAGACTTGCAGCATATGCAATCCGATCGCCAACATGATTGCCGAGGCACCCCAATGATGTAAGCCTCGGACAAACCACCCAAACATGACTTCATTCTGAATATATTGCACCGTGTCATAGGCATGATCGGTGGAGGGCACGTAGTACATCGTAAGAAACATTCCCGTCACCGCTTGGAGAACAAATAAGAAAAGCGTCGCGGAACCAAACACATAATTCCAACTGGCCCCGCCGGGGATCGGCTCATCCAATAGGGTTTTCCCAATGGGTTTCAGTCGGAGCCGACTATCCAGCCATTCGTAGAGTCGTGAAGCCATAATCTACAGTTCCACCTGTTCGGTCAGCCCGGATTTAAATTCCTTGTAGAGAACCAGCAATTGGCCTTCCTCGACTTTGGAGGGCAACCGGTCGAGGGGTCGAGGAGCTGGCCCGGCGAGAACCTTCCCTGTGGTATCATAAATACTCCCATGACAGGGGCATTGGAATTGACTATCTTTCCAGTTCCATCGAAACCCACACCCCAAATGGGTACAGATTGGGGAAAAAACCGTGACGGCCCCATCTTCCTGCTTAATCGCCCAAACCGCCTTAACGGCCTTGGTCTCCATCCACCCATCCTTATGGTCGACCACATAATCAAGGGACCGTGGGACCCCCACGCGCAATTCGGCCACGTTGCCCACCACCTTCCAAGACTTTTCACGCCTTTTAAAAGAAGGGGATATGACATACCCCACCAAAGTCACGGCCAG
>JACZQL010000505.1 GCA_022545745.1 Deltaproteobacteria bacterium
GATCGCTTCGGCCACCATCTTGTGGGACTCATCGGTATTGTATCCCAGGGTGACGTCAGGAAATCCCTGACCGTTGGGATAACCCGCTTCGGCCAATAGACGTTTCGCTGCGGAGGGATTGAACGAGAGCCCAATTTCCTTGTTGTATGCAAGCATGCCGGGTGGGATCCAGGATTTGATTGGTTGTTCTCCCCCATGGAGAATCTTGGGAAAGACGTGCTCGTCGATGGCCAGGGCAAAGGCCTTTCGGACACGCACATCGTCAAAGGGTTTTCGGTTAGTCGCAAAGCCGTAATAGTATCCCCTGAGCTGGGGTACGACCCGGTAGCCAGGGCGTGTGGCGATACGGCGTTTTTCGAAGATGGGGATGCTCTTGTTGTCGATGAAGTCGAGCTGGTCCCGCTCGTACATGGCCAGGGCCGTGGTTTTCTCATTGACCATGACCATCTGGACCCTATCAATGGCCGGTTTGCCGAGGTAAAAATCAGGATTGGCCCTGAGCTGGATCTCGTTTTCATGTTTCCAGGATTCGAGCAGGAAGGGACCGTTCGTGACGATGTTGGCTGGTTCGGTCCAGCGCTCGCCAAATTTTTCCACCACGTCCTGGCGTTGGGGGAAGGTAACCTCGAAGGTAGTGATGGCAAGAAAGTAGGGTGCTGGGTATTTGAGCCGAACCTCCAGCGTGTGGTCGTTAACGGCCCGCACACCCACCAGGGCCGGGTCTTCAATTTTTCCTTGGTTGTACTCCTCCGCGTTTACGATATCGAAGAGGATGTAGGCGTATTCGGAGGCAGTTTCGGGATTCAGCAGCCGCTGCCAGGAATAAACGAAATCCTGGGCTCGAACAGGCTTGCCATCGCTCCAGCGCACGTCGTCCCGCAGGTGAAAGAGGAGCTTCTTTCCTCCGTCAAGGACTTCCCAGAACTTTGCCACCATGGGGGTGGGCTTCAGGTCGCGGTCAAACTCCGTGAGACCCACCATCAGGTTGACCACGACGTTGAAAGAGACGTGGTCCGTCGCGCGAGACCAGTCCAGGCTAGGCGGTTCTGTGCCGAGGTTGACTCGAAAGGTTGTTTCCTGGACCTGTTCCGAGGAAGGGGAGCAAGACCCTAGGGTGAGCAGCGCGCAAAGCGTTAGGACGGTTGCTCCGTATGCCTGTAATGCCAGTCTCAAGATTCATTATTGTAGTCTCAGTCGGTTCGTTTGTTCAAGGCTGAACGAACTCCGCCTTTGGTTGACAAAGGGAATTGTTCCGGTTAAGTACTTTGCATAATATTTTGCTGCTCAATCCGCTGGACCTAATTCAAAGGAGGAGGACCCATGGCAAAGAGTTTAAGAAGCTTTCTCGAAGATTGCCGCACCGAAATTCCCAACGAGATCGTCCATATTCAGAAAGAGGTGGACCCGGCCCATTACGATGTCACCGCGATCATCAAGCACCTGGATGAATTGAAAAAATTCCCCATCCTTATATTTGATCGGCCACTAAATCTCCACGGTCGAGTTAACGATTTTAAACTCGTTATGAACTGTGAGATTTCACAGGGAAAAATTCAAGTTGCACTGGGACTCCCCAGGGGGACAAGTCGGGAACGGATGACCGAGGTCTGTTTAGAGAGGGAAGAACACAAGATTCCTCCCAGGATAGTGGATAAAAGCGAGGCGCCGGTGAAGGAGGTGGTCAAGGGAAGCTCTCAGGTGACCATCTCCTATACGCTTCCGCTGCCCACAGCTGAGGTGAGTGCCGACACCCAAGCGGTTCTTGATTTTGCCCTGTTTGGTGGCGCATACGAGACTTCTCCACACTCAACTGGCTCCTTGTGCTCCTCCCGGCTTTTCGGACCTCCGGTATTATCTCCCTGGTAAAATTTACGGATACGAGGTACGTTCAACTGACACTGCACTTTCATAGACTTGAGATCCTCGGAAGGATAGATCTTGATCCCAAGTTTGGAGACGAGCTCCAGCCTTTCATCAAAGGTAGCCCTATCGAGATTCCTGTTACGCAGTTCGCCGAGCTGTTCCATCATTTC
>JACZQL010000062.1 GCA_022545745.1 Deltaproteobacteria bacterium
GAATTAGGGTGGTACCGTTCCTACCTACGTTCGGCCCTGATTTGGGATGAATTGGAAAAGGCGGGGGTCCCCGATGTGAAGGGGGTCTGGCTGATGGTCTCGGGCGGTAGCCGGCTTATGCTCGTGGTCTCCATCAAACAGCGCTATCCCGGCCATGCACGCCAAGCAGCGTTGATTGCCTCCCAATGTCATGCTGGCGCTTATTTGGGGCGCTACGTGATTGTGGTGGATGACGATATCGATCCTTCCAACACGGATGAAGTCATCTGGGCCACTGCCACTCGTTCCGATCCGGCTCAGGATATCGACATCATCCGCCGCTGTTGGAGCGGCCCTCTAGATCCGATCATCCACCCAGATCGGAAGGGATTCAATTCGCGCGCTATTATCGACGCCTGCCGTCCTTTCGAATGGATTGATAAGTTTCCTAAGGTGTCCGCCTCGAGTCAGGAAGTCCTCGACGCGACATCGAAAAAGTGGGGTAAACTCCTTTTTAGCAGCAACGGGAGAGTCTAGCTGGAGGTAGGACAGTTATGGTTGGGCCCTCCTCCTTAGTGCTTCGATTCGTAAATAGGCTCACGTATTTCTGATCCTGAGCAGGTCGAAGGATCAGCACTAAGTCCTGAGGGAATAAATTCGTTATCGAATTTATGAATCGAAGGACTTAGGAGGGCAGATTCATCATGACGGTTACAGGCTTACCGTTTCTCTGTATCTTCATCTTTATTTTACCCGGTTTTTGGGCCTTCTTGAGAAACGATTCCAGTTGACCCACGTCGTTAATCGTCTTACCGTTGAAATTGGTAATGATATCTCCCCTCTGAAATCCCGCCTTTGACGCGGTGCCCCCTGATTCCACATCGGCCACCAGAACCCCGCGCTCCGCTCGGAGGTTAAAGAGAGCTGCCAGCTCTGCGGTTAGGTCTTGGATGTGAAAGCCAAATATTTTCCGCACTCCTTCCGTCTCTCCGAGGGCGGCAGGTAATTTCCCGGCCTTTGCCAATACCCCGGATGAGGCATAGAGCGGTGCGCCCATGCGCAGGGCAATTGCGATGGCGTCGCTGGGACGAGAATCAATCAGGAATTTCTTACCTTTGAGTTTCAAAGTGATGACCGCGTAGTAGGTATTATTTCGCAGTTCAGTGATGGTGACCCTTTCCAGGCTGGCTCCAAGCCCTTTGACGATTTTGCCGATGAGATCATGGGTGTTTGGGCGCGGGATCTTCACATGTTCCAGCTCCATGGCAATGGAGGTGGCCTCCGCCTTGCCAATCCATATGGGGATAAACTTCTTTTCCTTAAGGCTCTCAAGGACCACGACTGGTGTTTTGCTGGATGGGTCTAGCAAAAGTCTCTTAACCTTCACTTTCACCGTCTCGATCTGGGCGGGGCTGGAGACAGGCAGGGCAAAGGCAAGTAGGCAGGTGACAGTGAGGGCTCTCACCAAGAATCTTATTTTCATGAACTCCTCCTCGAGGGACTTTGGACTCGAATTTACCTTGCGTGGCTGGAGCTGTCAATAGCAGCATGAATCGTGGAATCACTAGTGAATTTGAACCAGACCAGGAAGACCTCCTACTGGAGCCACGCCCTTTTTCGTGTGATCCGGTAGACCGCAAATCCCACGAATAGGACGACCATCCAAGTGGCTACCCCGCTCATAAATCTTGGCTCTGACTCTCCGAAGAGCCAATCCAGGTCCTTGTCATCGTAGTTGCCGAACAGGTTTAGGGTTTGGCGGCCAAAAACCAGACCCCCGTGGATGCCGATGCTGAGGTAGAGAGAACCGGTGCGGAAAAACGCGTAGCTCAATATCATTCCAAGGAGAAAGAGACCAAAGAAGCCAGGAAAAAGGCTCACGGGGTCAAGAAAATGATGAAATGAATCGACGACATGACGTGCCCCCGCCAAGGGTTCAAGATCGGTTAGAAAATACTTCTTGGCTGGCTTGATAAAATGAACGGCGGAATAGAAGAGACTGGCGCTGACGAAGGCAAAGGGTTTTTTCCAGTCCTCGAGAAGTCCCTTAAAAATAATGCCACGGAAAAAAATCTCCTCTAATATGCCCACAGCCGCTCCGGATAGGAGAGCTGTTAGAAATCGCCCGATGGATACCTGCAAAGAATAAGTGAAATTCGGAGAAAAAACATCCAGGCTAGACATGGCCACGATGAGAATGATCCACGAGGCCAGTCCGAGAAGTACCCCGTTGACGAGATCCGGGTATCCTAAGCGAATGGACTGAAGACCCATCTGATTCATGGATTCGATCCTGAGAAGAGGACGATAGGCGAAAAAGAGTATAATACCGAGGGCCATATACGTACGGTCAAAGATCCGCGAGAAGGGGAACCGATACTTTTCCCATTGTGGATACGCATCGAAGAAACGATCCCAAAGAACAGCGGCCCACGGGCTGAGAAGGGCCGTGAAGAAGAGCACCACAAGAAGAAAGAGAAGGATCCTTTGGTAGCTTTTCATGAAAACAAATTACAAGGGGAAAACGGAGTGCAAGCAAGATGCAGGGCAAAATGAGGCGAGCACTAGGTAAGGATACCTTCGCAAGGCTTCAGATACAAGATCTCTTGCCAGACCGTTGAAAAAGGCCCATCTGCTTCGTTGCGCTCAATCGCCTCGCTCCAACGTACTGCCTAAGTACGCCTCCGCTCGTCGATTTCTCGCGCGCCTCGCACCTGGAACCTTTTTGACCGGTCTGGGAAATGGGTTTCTTAACGCCCGGTTTCTATTTGACCACTATTTCTTGACCTGCTCTGAACCTCTAGGCTATGCTTTGGAAGACTCCAATCGACCTAGCGAAGAGAAAGAGTCAGGACGAAAAACGTTGAGTCTTGCTAGCCCTGATGGAGAGAAAGGTGGGGCCGCTCTGTGAGCATTAGACTTCTTTCTGACAGCTTGATCAGCCGGATCGCGGCCGGCGAGGTGGTGGAACGACCTGCCTCTGTGGTCAAAGAATTGGTGGAGAACTCTCTGGATGCCGGTGCCAATGAGATCTCGGTTTGGGTGGAAGGGAGCGGGACCTCTTTGATCCGGGTGAGCGATAACGGAGGGGGGATCCCCTTCGAGGACATGGCCCTGGCCATCGAGAGCCATGCCACCAGTAAGTTGCAGGAAGAGAATGACCTCTTGAATATTGCCACCCTGGGTTTTCGGGGGGAGGCCTTGTCCAGTATCGCCTCTGTATCCAAGATGGAGCTCCTATCTCGCACTCAAAATCACGAGATGGGAAACAAGTTGCGAGTAGACGGAGGGAAAAACGGCGAGCCAACGATGGTGGGCTGTCCAGTGGGAACCACCGTAGAGGTGCGCGACCTTTTTCACCGCATCCCCGCCAGACGGAAATTTCTGAAATCACCTTCCACTGAACTGAGCCATATTAGCGATGTCATCAATCGCATGGCCTTGTCTCACAGTCATGTTCATTTTCGGCTTGACCATGCGGGAAAGACCCTTTCTGATTACGTCGTGACCTCGCGGTTGGAGGACCGTCTGCAGCAGGTCCTGGGGCCAGACGTCGCTGGTAGCATGGTCCCGTTCGCCGGGAGCCATGGGCCGGTGAAAATCTCCGGATATTTGAGCGCGGCTCCGAGTTCCTTTTCCAACTCGCGTTATTTGTTATCGTTTGTCAACCAGCGTTTCGTCCGGGACAAGATTATCACCCACGCTATTCTACAGGGGTATGAGACGCTCCTGATGAAAGGGCGGTACCCCGCCGTCGTCCTTTTTCTTACGGTTCCCTTTGGGGAGGTGGACGTCAATGTGCATCCGGCAAAATTCGAGGTTCGTTTCAGAAAACAATCCGAAATCCATGATGCAGTCGCTGGAGCGGTCCGTAGTGGCTTGAAAAGGGAAGCCAAAGAACCAGGACTCAAGACGAGTTCGGGCGAGTGGCCACTCCCCACCAACGTACGAGAGGGGCCTGTTCCCTATGGGACGGTCTCTAGAGATAGCCTTCAATTGTTTCGAAACGATTTGTTTCGTAGCGATACCGTCGAAACCCCGTCGGGTGCGCAAGGTATTCGTAAGGGGTTTTTTTCCTCCCTGACCATCCTAGGTCAACTTCTCGGTTGCTACATCGTCTGTCAGTCCCAAGAGGGGATGGCCTTGATCGATCAGCACGCGGCCCACGAGCGTATCGCCTTTGAGAAGATGCGACTCCAGATAGAGCAGGGAAAAATGGAGCGGCAGGACCTTTTGATCCCGCAGGTGTTTGAGCTTCCCTTTGCTGAAGCCGCAATTCTTGGGCAATGGCTTGGCGGCCTGGAGCATCTTGGCTTTACGGTGGAGGAATTTGGGGGAGACAGCTTTGCTATAAAAGCCGTACCGGCACTTTTCCCCGCTGGCGACTACCGGGACGTGATGCGCAGAATGATCGCCGAATTAGCCGAGGTTGGGCACTCCACGGAATTGAGCCAAGAACTTCAGGAGCGCCTGATGACCTTGGCATGCCACAATGTCATTCGTGCCAACCGAAATCTGACCAGGGAAGAAATTTATGCCCTCCTCGAAGAGCTGGATGAAATCGATTTTGCCACCCAGTGTCCTCACGGGCGTCCCGTTTTGATCGAATTTTCCCAATCCCAGTTGGAGAGAATGTTCAAGAGGTCATAAAGGCGCTTTGCGCCTTGGAGCATTGGAAATTGGAGAAGTGGATCAGTGGGGGGGGCAATGCGGTCCATTGATCTACTGCTCATAAATTCTTCGCTTACTCTATCGGGTGAGCGGACCTGCACAGAACCTTTTCTATCATGTTCTTTGGCTCGCAATTGTTCTCCGTCATGAGCATTCATTCGATGAAGGGCAACAACGTCGTTTAGGGAGAGCCTTATGCTCACAACTGTGGAAAAGATAGCGTTCCTGCTCCTCGCCATACTGTGTCTGTCCTATGCGGGTATGGGTTTTTATCGTGTTTACCGAACCATCGTGTCAGGAAAGCCCGCCCCTCGCTTTGAACGCCCCCTCCAGCGCATCTTTCATGCATTGTGGCTTGTCTTGACCCAGCAGACTCTATTCAAAAACCGACCCTTGGTTTCGCTTCTTCATGCCATGGTCTTCTATGGGTTTGTTTATTACTTTTTAGTTAACGTGGTGGATATCTTGGAGGGATTCTTCCCCTGGGTTGCCCGTGGAGGGATCTGGAATCCCTTCAACCTGCTCGCCGATCTCCTGACGGCGAGCGTGCTGATTGGCATTCTGGGGTTGATGGTCCGGCGCTTTTTGGTACGGCCAGCCGATTTTAAATTTGCCTCAAACGTGCCCCTCCATGAAAATGTCAAAAATGGGATCCCGCGGGATTCCGCCATTGTGGGAGGCTTCATCGTCTTTCACGTGGGGAGCCGTCTTCTTTCCAAGGCGACCCAGCTTGCCCATGAGGGACCGGATCCCTTTCAGCCGGTAGCCGGGTATCTCGCAAGCTTCTTGGCCGGGCAGGGCCCTGCTTTACTGGAGGGCCTGCAGCACTTTTTCTGGTGGGGGGCCCTCGGCTCGATCCTTCTGTTCTTCCCTTACTTTCCCAGGTCCAAACATATCCACATCATGATGGCTCCATTGAACCTCGCTCTAAAGAAGGACAAACCAGGCGTGTTGGAACCCATGGATTTCGAAAACGAAGAGTCCTTCGGAGTGGCGACGCTCAAGGACTTTACCTGGCCACGACTGCTGGATGCCTATAGTTGCATTATGTGTAACCGTTGCCAGGAGGTTTGCCCAGCCTATGTCACCGGCAAACCCTTGAGTCCCGCAGCCATCCTGATCAACGAGCGTTACGAAATGAATCGGACCCTGGGTTCCTTTGGCAAGGAGGATACAGACCCTCGCCCCCTTTTAGACTTTGCCCTCAACAAGGAAGCTCTCTGGGCCTGCACCACATGCAACGCGTGCGTTGAGGTCTGCCCTGTCGGTAACGAGCCGATGCTTCATATTTTGGACATGCGCCGTGAGCGGGTCTTGATGGAAGCTGACTTTCCCAATCAGTTGAAGCAGGCCTTCAATGGGATGGAAAACTCGGGAAACCCCTGGGTCCTCCCACCGGATCAGAGGCTGGACTGGGCTCAAAAATTGCCGTTCCCCGTGCCTACGGTGGAGCAGAACCCCAATCCAGATATTCTTTACTGGGTAGGCTGTTTCCCTTCCTACGACCCTCGGGCCCAGAAGATAGCAGTGAGTATGGCCGAGATTCTGAACGCGGCCGGCGTCAACTGGGCGGTACTGGGCACTCAGGAGAAGTGCACGGGAGATGCCGCGCGCCGCGCCGGTAACGAGTATCTTTTCGCCGAGATGGCGACCGAGAACGTGGAAACCTTGAATGCCGTTGGACCCAAGGTCATCGTGACCACCTGTGCTCACTGCTTTCACACCATCGGGAACGAATACCCTCAGTTTGGCGGGAACTATGTGGTCAAGCATCACACCGAGTTCATTGACGAACTGGTCAAGGCGGGCAAACTGGATGTCCCCACGACGTCGAAAGGTTCCATTACCTACCATGATCCTTGCTATCTAGGACGCCACAACGGAGTTTATGACCAGCCCCGCGAAGTAATCCGCTCCATGGGCTTCGAACTGAGCGAGCCCCCGCGAAACCGCAGCAACAGTTTTTGCTGTGGTGCGGGAGGGGCGCAGTTCTTCAAGGAAGAGGAGCAAGGGGTTGAGCGGGTCAGCACGAACCGCTTCCGGGAGCTGAAGGATACGGGGGCAAAAACCATCGTAACTGGGTGTCCATTTTGCCTGCGTATGTTCTCCGATGAGGGAGCGAAGGAAGAGACAGACCCAACTCCGGAGGTCCTGGATATCGCAGAGCTCGTGGCGATGGATCTGCGCAGGAAACGCGAGAGTCTTAGTGCCGAAGGTTCATCAAAGTCGTAGGGGTGGTTGTGTGGCAGGGTATGAGACTCAATGCCATGATGGTTCGCAGTCTG
>JACZQL010000063.1 GCA_022545745.1 Deltaproteobacteria bacterium
GAGATTAGAATTGCCGGCAAATATCTTCAGAGCATCATGTGCTTGACGCATAAGTTGACACCATAAAGACTTTAATTTTTGTCACCTGAGATTTTTAGGGCTTACCGTGAAAGGGAAATTTGGCTGGGCGGGAAGGATTCGAACCTTCGATACCGGATCCAAAGCCCGGTGCCTTACCACTTGGCGACCGCCCAAGGCAGAACCTTCCACCGCACCATCCCTCCACCAAGCCTATTCCCCGTCGGCTTGCCTCCCCGCTTCAGCCACTACTTTTTCATACTGCGCAATGATTTTTTCCTCAATCATCCTCCGCGTTTCGTTATTGAGGGGATGGGCGATATCTTTGTAGGTGCCGTCCTTCCGTCTTTTACTAGGCATAGACACAAAGAGTCCTGACGTGCCTCTTATGACCTTGAGATCCCGAACGACAAAACAGTGGTCGAAGGTGATGGTGACATAAGCTCTGAGCTTGTCCTCATCCACGGGAAAGACCCTAATCTCCGTGACCTCCATGGGGACCTCCTTCCCGCCTGGATCGGCTTGAGGGTCTTGCCTTAAGTCAACAAGCGCACTAGAAAAGCTCGGACCTGCTCTTCCTGTTGCATGCAGCGAAACGCCTTATTGGCCCGTTTCTCTGCAGCAAATATCCCAAAGACCGATGAACCGCTGCCTGACATGAGAGCCCCGGTAGCACCTTCCTGAAGCAGTCTTTCCTTGAGATGGGCTATTCTCGGGTAGCGGCGAATGGTCACCCCTTCCAGGTCATTAACCAGCAAGGGCGCCAGCTCTCCGTAGTCGTCCAAGTGAAGGTTTAACTTAGTATTCCTAATAACTTTTGTCAACTTAAACTTGAGACTTTGGTACGCCCACCGAGTGGACACCGGAAACCCTGGATAGAGGATAATTATCCATAGCTTAGGAACCGAGGTTAACAGTTTGAGTCGCTCGCCTATACCCCTGGCAATAGCCGGACGGCCGTGGACAAAGAAGGGGACGTCAGCACCCAATTGTGTGGCCAGATCGAGCATGGACCTTTTACTAACACCGAGGCCAAGGTGCTGATTCAGACCGCGCATGGTCGCGGCGGCGTCACTGCTGCCCCCACCCAACCCTCCTCCTACTGGGATTTTCTTTCGAATATGGATATGGACGGGTTCGCTAACACTGGCACGATCGAGCACTAGCGCTGCGGCTTTGTAGGCCAGGTTTTTCTTTCCCACCGGCACAATTGGATCATCGCAAGTGACGGTCAATACGCTTCTCGCAGTGCGTGGCTTGGTAATTTCAATCTCATCGTACAGGCTGACTGGGACCATCAAGCTATCAATCAGGTGGTATCCGTCCCGCCTTTTTCCTACCACCCTGAGATACAAATTAACCTTTGCCGGTGCAAGAATTTTCATCCTGGCCTCTAGTAACATAGCGCAAAGACAGATACCAGTTTACCCTGTACCATGGCACGCTCCGTGCGTGAGCGCGAGGCCAAATGTTCCAGGTTCCAGGCGAACCCAGTGCCCCAAAAGCCATGGGCGTAAGCCTGTGGTTCGGGGTTTATCGTCCTTCAATGACCCACTGCCGCATCAGATTGGACAATTCCGCTGTGGCACCATTAGAGATCCTGACGCTGATGGAAAGGAAACGAGAAAGTCATCCCATGGATTGCGGTAAGGCTTTGAAAAAGTTTGACATTCAACCTGGAGTTTGATACTTGCAACTTGAGAGTTTTAATTGTGAAGCCTAAGGATATCTATTCCAATTATCTCCTTGTGGCCGCGATAATCCTCCTGATTTTAGGTATTGGGAATTGGATCGTTGGTGCGGTGCAGGTAACTAAATATCAAAAAATGCTGCGAAATACGGCCAAAACGGGACTCGAAGACAGCTATCGTAACTTTCAAGAACTGGACCACCGGAAGAACAAAGAGGTACTGAGGAGAATCAATGAGGGGAGAGAAAAATACAACGTGGCACAGGTCAAGGTGGATTTCTATTACGTCGTACTAGGAGGGGGACGGCTGTTTTTTTTCCTGGGTCTATTTTCAACCTTTTTCGCGTCGATCCGTCTAATTCGTCAGGATACGTTAGCCAAAATTAGGAGACTCAACTTAAGACTCCTAAAGAATCACTCATGAGCAAGGCACGGGGAGAGGGTTATTTGGAGGGTTTTGACTTCTGGTATTTGCGGTAATCGTAGCCAGTCGCCATGGCCAGTAAAAGATCTTCCATCCCACCATCTTTTTCTCTTCGAAGAATCAGCAGTCGATCAAAAAATTCTTTAAAGTCTTTGTAGTTCCTCTGATTTTCATCCACCTTGCGTAAATAGAAGTCCTTAATCCGAGTGACCGTAAAGCGGAGTGCCGAAAAGCGCAATTCGTTGGGGAAGGAATCCCATTCAGGCAACGATAGCGGGCGTAGATGTTCGTATCCCGTGATTAAGGCCTCAAAACGATCGATGCGATAACGCCCATCCAAAAAACAAAGCGCATTAACCGCTGTGGCAAGATCATAGATGAGTTTTCCTCGGCAGGCAGCCTCAAAGTCAACGATGCCCACCAACCGAGACCCTTTAAACTTTACATTATCTGCAAAAAAATCTCCGTGGATGAGGCCCTTCGGCAAATTATTATCTAAGTAATTTTCCAGATAAGAGACTTCATCGTCTATGACGCGAATGATGTTTCTTAGGTGTGGGGGAAGATCCTTTCTGAATTCACGATACATCATGGCGATCTTGGGAAACGCAAACCGATTGTCGATACCTTTTTTGTAGCCCCTCCCAATGAGATGGAGATCGGCTAGGGCGTGACCCAAAATCTCTAACTGGGAAGGGGTCAAGGCCTCCATCGGAAGGTCCGCTCCGTCTAGATACTTGCTCACCGACAATTGCTTCGATTGAATTTCGTGATAGTACTTACCTTTTTTGCTTCGGAGGGGTTGGAGGCAGGGAAACCCATTTCGTTTCAGAAACAGGATAAGGTCGATCTCCTGCTTCGTTTCCAGCTCGCTTTTTATTTCGTCGATTTTAACGAAGAAGCGACCCTTTTGGGTTTCCAGAAGATAATGAGTGTTGACGGAGCCGTTGCGAACGCCTGTTGAGGATATGAGATCGCCAAGTCCAAATTCATCAGCGATCTGTGAGCAATCCTTTTTGCTCAGGCGGGTGTAGATGGCCATTTGCTTTGATATCAGAGGCCTATGGTCTAGGTTCCTTTCTTGTTTCTCTTTGAAGAGGCATACATAAATATGTCTATTATAAAAACATTAGGATGTCAATATAAAATTCCTTTTTATCTTGATAGTTTCCAAAAAATACGTATTTTATATAATTATTTTAGATACTTATCGTAATTTCGAGTGCTGCCTAAAATTTAGGCAACAATTCCCTTTCGAGCTCCTCAATGCTATTTATCGGGTGGACACCAGGTACATGTTCCCAAGCCTTTAGGCCAAGGACTCTCCTTCCCAGGAGCAATGCATAAGTTACCTCGCAGTGGGTTCCGTGGCTTCCCGCTAGGGCAACGACAATGTCGCCCGAAGCGACTACCAACATATTCCTCCCGTGTCCCATGCCCGTCGGAATGGCAATGTCGATATACGGGTTACCGGATTCCGCGTTGTAGGTAGGTAGGATTCCAACGGTCACACCGCCGGTCTCCTTGGCACCCCGGGCCGCCGCCTCCATGACTCCACCCAAGCCCCCGCATACCAAAACGCCGCCCTTCGCGGCAACGGCCTTACCAACGGATTCAGCCAAGGCCAAGGTTTGTCCATCGGCACTGGAACCACCCACTACAGTGACCTGAATCGCTTTTCTTTTTCGGACCATGGGTCCTTTCCTTTCCCGCAGTTTTCTTCTCTATAACAATTTCCCAGGGCACTATCGATCTTTAGACCAAGATAAAGTAAATTCTCTGGATTCTTCCAGATTTATAAAAGACCCCCCCCTAGGTTGACTTTTTTCCTAGGGGACCTATCCTGAATAAACCACAGTGGAAAAAAGCCAGGTCACATCAACTTCCAAGTTCGGAGAAGAGAATCTTCTCGCCGAAGGTGTTGTCCTTACCCGCTTGGACAAGGCCGTCGGTTGGGCTCGAAAATACTCTATTTTCCCCTACCCGTTTGCGACTGCCTGTTGTGCCATGGAGTACATGTCTCTGTCCATGTCTCCCTATGATATTGATCGTTTTGGGGCACTTTTACCCCGATTCAGTCCGCGACAGGCCGACCTTCTCATGGTCATCGGCACGGTAAACCACAAGCTATCCCCAGTTCTCAAGCGGATCTATGAACAGATGTGTGAACCCAAGTGGGTCATGGCCTTTGGGGCATGTGCGGCAAGCGGTGGTTTTTATGATAACTATGCTACCGTTCAGGGGATTGACCGAATTATTCCCGTAGATGTCTACGTACCGGGGTGTCCGCCGAGACCCGAAGGCGTACTAGATGGGCTCATGGAACTCCAGGGCAAGATCGCAAATCAGAAACATCCCCTAACCTAGGTGGACTCGAGTATGGACAGTTCAGATGAGGGCCAAGGATTATCAGAAAAATCCGATCTCTTTTATCATGGCGTCATCGTCAAGCTTTTTCCGAGAAACAATTTGGGGGTCGTCCGCACTGAGAGCGGACGGGAAATCACTTTTTCCTATAGCCTCGTTATTGCAATCGGTGCAAGCAAAAGCCCCAACGAATTGAGAGAAGGACAAAAGATTGGCTATGACCTTGGATGGACGGGCCATGGCCTCAGAGTAACGAAAATCAAAGTCTATCCGAGCTCCCCGCCTGATGAGAGCCCAACCACACTAGAGGGGCAAGGAGGTCAAGGCCAAAAGTTGCCGTCCTAAGATCTCCCCCACTACGACCCCTAACAATGTAATGTAAAAAAGACCCGTAGCCGCCATGGTATTCGGAATTTTTAAGGTCTGCCAGATCATATAGGACAGGGCTAGGGGGCCCACCTGAGATACCAGGAAGCGTGCGGAAACGAGTACAAGATGTTCTCTCCAAAGCCGGTCAAGCCCCGAAACAGTCTGAGAATCTCCTGCCAGATAGAGCAGGAGGGGTGTGATCAAAAGGAACGCGGTCTGGATGATTAAAACAATAACGAAAAACTTGAAGACCCTACGAAACGGCTCAATACTCTGCCCGGCATCAATGAGATACCAGTGACCAATGAGCATGCCCACGGTGGCCGCCCCCAGGAGCAGGGAAGATAGGAGAAAACTAACTGGGTAGAGAAGTGTTTCAAAGGACCAAAAGGCTGCCTTGTGGAAGCTGAAAGAAGCCGCCCCAAGTCCTGCCAGCCCAAAAAGGAGCGATGATGAGAAGGTCCGGGCGCGGAACCACAGGTGTTCAGGCCATAGGGATATAAAATAAAGGACTATAAAAAGGACAAAGAAAAGATAAACAAGCATCTCCACCATCGCCCCGACCCCACCAACAGGAAACGAAGCATCGCGAAAGAGGGCAACCTTGCCCCAAAGTCCCAACAGGGCTGCCACCACAAGAACGCCTGCTGTAGATTTGTAAAACCCCCTCTCGATTTCGTGAAATGGAGTGACCGCAAGGGCAAACAGTCCTCCAACAGCGAGCTGTTGAAGAAAAAGAATAAAACTGGTGGGATAGGCCTTCATGGGTGGCAACAAGGGATGCTAGTAAACGTCACCGCAAAAGACAAGGCATCATGCCCCTTGGGGTTTCTGTGCAACGTGGAGGCAGACCGCTCCTTTGAAAAACCGTTCGATCCTTATTTCTATAAAGCCTGCCTGTCGTATCAACTCTGCAATGGTCTCTGGTGGGTTAAATTCCCTCACAGAGTCGGAGAGGTAACGGTAGGCGGTTTTGTTGCTGGCCAATCCTGCACCAATCCAGGGAACCAGCCGATAAAAGTAAAATGAATAGAGGTATGAAAAAATACCTCTGGTGGGTGGAAACATATCCAAGGTTGCAAGTCGTCCCCCCGGGCTCAACAGGCGATAGGATTCCATGAAAAATTGATTCAGATCTGAAATGTTACGCAGCACGAAGGCAGTCACGATGGCCTCGAAGGTTTCATCCCCAAAGGGTGCTGCCAGAGCGCTCCCCAGGATGAACGCCGTTTTCTCTCCTTGGGCTAACTTGTGCCTCTTAATCTCGGCATGGCGAAGCATCCCAGCAGAAAAATCGAGTCCGAATACCCGGCCTTGATTTCCCATCTCCTTTGCAGCAGCGAAGGTCAGGTCTCCCGTTCCGCTCCCGAGATCCAACACGAATTTCCCGGTCCCCTTCAGTTCCAACACCTTGATCGCCCGTCTACGCCAGACCGTGTCCAGATGAAAACTGATCACACGATTGAGAAAGTCGTAGCGACCAGCAATGTCGTCAAAGGTTTCCTGGACAAACCTTTCGCGATGATTTTTGAGCAGAGGCATGAAAATTGAGAAGCCTGAAGGCGGGAGCGTGGGAGGGTCAAAAATCCCTTTCGACAATAAGCCGAACCAGATCCCTGAGCCCGTTGTGATGAAGTGACGGCGGAAGCATTTCAATAGACTTGGATGCCTTGAGCGCATATTTTTTTGAAAACTGTTTTGCTTGTTCAATCGCCTTTCCCTTGCCCATGTGCTCAATGGCCTTTTGGATTGATTCCTCAGAGGGTTGATGACACTCAAATGCCTCCATCACAGCCTTCTTATCGTCACTCAGCGATAGCACGATGGGAAGGGACGGATTGCCATCGCGGAGGTCCATCCCGGTGGGTTTTCCCAAAAGGTCCTTATGACCCACAACATCCAAAACGTCATCAATCATCTGGAAGGCCATTCCCAAGTTGAGACCGTATTGACTCAACCATTCAATGTGAGCCGTCGAAGCACCTGCGAG
>JACZQL010000064.1 GCA_022545745.1 Deltaproteobacteria bacterium
GAACCGCTGGGATGAGGCCGCCAAACAGATGCTAGACAGCCGATGGGCACGGCAGGTGGGAAGGCGCGCGCGGGAACTGGCCTCAATGATGAAGAGTGGAAAATACAACGTGACCTAGGGTCGCCGACACGGCGACCTGGTTTCAATCCCCTTCTTTTGCCGCTACCCTTCATACCGAATCACATTATTAAAGCCCATAGGGAATTGGTCGCTAACCTGTGACGTAGCGGGTTGACCCAAACGAGGTTGGGCGGATAGAATTTAGGCGCCCTTGCGCTTTTTGATCTCTTCGATGAGTTGTGGGACCACCTGGAAAATGTCGCCTACGACTCCCAGGTCGGACACTTGAAAGATGGGTGCTTCGGGGTCTTTATTAATTGCAATGATGGTCTTGGATTCCTTCATGCCTGCCAGGTGCTGGATGGCACCGGAGATTCCGCAGGCGAAGTAAACTTCCGGCTTCACCGTCTTTCCGGTTTGTCCCACCTGAGTGGAATACGGGACCCAGCCGGCGTCCACTGCGGCCCGGGATGCCCCCACGGCTCCGCCAAGCAGGTCCGCCAGACCGCGCAGCATCTCAAAATTTTCGGCCCCTTTGAGGCCCCGTCCTCCAGAGACAACGAATTTGGCCCCCTCCAGTTGTGGTCCCTCTTGCTTGACGGTTACCCGATCGGTCACATGGGCCTTTTGATTCGCCGGATCAGAGGCAGCTTCTACCTGTTCTAAGGTAGCTGTATGGCTACCCGGTTTGGGCTCAAATGATTTTGGCCGAACCAAGAGTAACTTGGTGCCGGGGCTGACCAATGTCGATGTGTTCTGGTAACTGCCTCCTAAGGCGGGGATGGTGGCTTCAACGGAGGTGTCTTTTAACACAAAGTCAGAGACATCGGCGATGGCGCCGCAGTCCAGTGTGGCGCTCAGGGCAGCGGCCACGTCTCTACCGTAATAGCTTGAGGCAAACAGCATGACTGCGGGCTGGTATTTGCGGATTAAGCTGGCAATGGTCTCTGCGGCAGGCAGGGTCAAGTAGTCGCGATAGACTGCGTCGGGGGATCGGTAAACCTTGACGGCACCATGATTCCCGAGGGTTTCAACCGCGCTGTCGGGGGCGGGCCCCAGCAGGATTGCCTCTGCGGTACCCACGTCGGAGGCCTTTGAAAGCATTTCCAACGTGGTGGGCGTAATCTTATCCTCGACCACTTCGGCGTAGACCCAAATGAGATCGGCCATCTAAATTACCTTCAACTCGGCGAGAAAGTCCGCGATCTGCTTACCGCCTTCCCCCTCGTCTGTGATGATCCTGCCGGCCAGGCGGGTGGGGGGTCTCCCGACGCTCAATACCTTTTCCCTGGCTCCCGAACTACCCACCTGATCTGTCCCCAGTCCCAAATCGGCTGCAGTAAATTTCTTTATCTCTTTTTTCTTGGCAGCCATGATGCCCTTCAATTGCGGATAGCGGGGCTCGTTGATCCCGCTGGTGGTGGTAATGAGCACAGGGCATTCGGCTTCCACCACCTCGTAACCGGTTTCACTCTGTCTCTTGATGGTGGCCTTGCGCTCGTTGAGGGTAATCTCTGTAGCAAAGGTGAGGGGGGTGATTCCTAACAGGTAAGCAACTTGTACCGGTACGATGCCAGAATAACTGTCGCTGCTCTCCGTGGCACAGAGAACCAGGTCGAAGGGTTGTTTTTTGATGGCCGCGGCCAACACCTTGGCAGTACCGAGGGTATCCGAGCCGGCGACGGCGTCATCTAGAATGTGAACCGCTCCGGTAGCTCCCATGGCTAGGGCTGTCCGGATTCCAATGGTAACGTCCGCGGTCCCCATGGTGACCAAGGTGACCGTACCGCCGTGTTTTTCAGTTAGGCGGAGTCCCTCCTCCAGGGCGCTGGCGGCCGCAGGGTCCAGCTCGTGGGTTACGCCCTTGCGGATCATGCATTTGGTGGCGGGGTCAATTTCAATGGTTACAGAACTGGCAGGAATGACCTTAGCGCAAACGATGATGTCCAATGGTTTGATCCTCGATGATTCAATGAGATGTGGAAATTAACAAGGCCCAGACCCATATTTTAGGAATGGGTTTGGGACTCCATCAAACAAAGGCTGGGCCCATGGATCGCTGGGCCTGCCTATTCCAGCCACTCGGAAACTTTCCCCTCCATCACAACGTCCAAGATCTCCTTACAGTCCTGGATCGCCTTATCCGTCACCTTCGGATCCTTGAGGTGGGGCATGGCCCAATTAACGGCTCCGTGGATTGCCTGAATGACTTCTTTTAGATGCTCGTCAAGCTCTTCCGTATTTGGTGCCTTCTCCATGTCACTTTCCCTCCTTACCTAAGTGAAGAGCCGGTTCTGTTCTAGATCTGGTACCTGAAGACCTACCTGTTCGATAAGGGCGTTAACCTCTTTTCTATATTGTTCTCTAGCCTCGGCATTGGTGCGGCGCTTCAGGCCCCAGTAACGGTAACGCTCGGATCTGGGTGATTCGGAGCGGCCAAACATGTCTAGTCCCTTAACGTACCAGTAGTCGACCGCCTTCTGGACTCTCTCTTTGGACTCTCCACCCTTGGCAGCAAGCTCGGCTGTCTTGTTGGTGCCAAAATCGAGGTGGCCTTCTTCCTCCTTCAAGACGTCGGGCATGAGGCGATCAAGCGGGAGATAACTGCCGCCCACATATTCCTCCAGCTGATAGCGGCCGACGCGGTCAATGAGTAGACCGAAAACCGCGAAGTCTTCCCAGGTCTTGATTTTGCCACGGAAGGCCTCCACATACCGCTTCTGGTTTGGCCAGCTGAGGACGTGGGAGACGTCCACACCGATGTCACCGGCGATGCGGGCCATCTTGCGATAGTGGTCCAGTTCCTCCGCGGCGGTTCGGGCGACAATCAGTTGGTCAATCTTGGTTGGGGCCGTGGGTAGGATATCCTCTATGTATAGTTGGGGACCCCCGATCTCACAATCGCACTGGATGGTCATGACCCGTCCCAAGAGCTCCCGGAATTCCGGGTCCAATTTTTCAACGTCTTTAAGCTCGACCTTATCCGTAAACATAGCAACCTCCTCTTTAGGGGCGATGTGTTTTGCTAGCGCTTCCAGTTGGATACCAGAAGAGCGTTTGGAAATCAATATCCCGTGCACGTATCTTTACCCCGTGGAGTAGCGGACCATTTACTCCACGGGGTTTACTTAGTGTCGTTGATACACTACATTGGGCGGGATTTTGGAGACCAGGATGCCCTCATTGGATCGGCCTAATCAGCTTGCCCTGCTCATAGATCTTTACCAGCTGACCATGGCCCAGGGCTATTTTCAGAGTAGGAAAGTTGAGCCTGCAACCTTCAGCCTTTTTGTCCGTGCCTATCCGCCCGATCGTGGTTATTTCGTCTCGGCGGGTTTGGAAGACGTCTTAAACTTCCTGGAGGAGTTTGCCTTTCAACCAGAGGACATTGATTATCTTCGCTCCACAAAGATTTTTGCCGACGAATTCCTGGACTTTTTAAAAGGTTTAAGTTTCACAGGCGAGGTCTGGGCCATTCCAGAGGGCCGACTTTTCTTCAAGGACGAACCCATCCTCGAGGTTACCGCACCCCTTATTGAGGCACAGCTCGTTGAGTCCTTTATCATCAATCAGGTCAACCTGCAGTCCTTGATTGCCAGTAAGGCTGCAAGGTGTGTCCATGCGGCTCAAGGGAGACCCGTGGTGGATTTTTCCCTCAGGCGCACGCAGGGGATCGATGCGGGGATGAAGGTGGCACGGGTGAGCTACATCGGTGGATGCACCTCCACCAGCAACACGCTGGCGGGAAAACGCTATGGCATTCCCATTGTTGGAACCATGGCTCATTCATTTGTTTCGAGTTTCGATCACGAGATCGATGCGTTTCGGAGTTTCGTCGCAAGCTTCCCCAATAGCTCCACACTGCTCATCGATACCTATGACACCGTGGTGGGTGCTCGCAGGGCGGTGACCGTCGCTCACGAAATGGCGGCCAAAGGGCAACGGCTGAGAGGAGTTCGAATTGATAGCGGGGATCTACTCCTCCTGGCCCGAGAGGTCCGCCGCATCTTTGATGCGGCGGGTCTGAGCTATGTTAAGATTGTCGGTAGCGGGGGATTGGACGAATACGACCTAGCGGAACTTTCCGAGGCCAACGCCCCCTACGATCTGTACGGCGTTGGGACCCGGATGGGGGTTTCTGCCGATGCCCCTTGGCTCGACATGGCATACAAGTTGGTGGACTACAACGGACGGCCCGTCTTGAAACTCAGTACCGGAAAAATATCTTTACCCGGTCCCAAGCAGATTTTTCGTTCGACCCAGCGACAGGGCCAGCTCAAGGGGGATCTTCTTGGTCTTCGTGATGAGAGTTATCGAGGGGCAGAGCCGTTGCTCAAGAAGGTCATGGAAAACGCGAGAAGGGTGGCTCCCCTTCCCAGCCTGAAAGAGATTAGGGCGAATTTTCTTGAGGAGTTTGGGCACCTTGATGATCGCCTCAAATCCATTCGGAATCCCGCTCTTTACCCGGTGGAGCTCAGTCCTCGACTGAAACGCCTACAGGAAGAGATTCAAGAGAAAATATCTCGAACTCAGTTGGATGATTGAAGGGGTTGCTTGCGGGTGTCAAACAGAGGTGGTAGGAGAACAGACTTGGTGGGGAGGAAAATTTTATCGGCGGAATGGACCCTATGAAACTCATGGCCAGCGTGTTGGTACAAAAAAATTCTGGATGGGCGTCCAAGGTCAAAAAAGGCCAGAGGATAAGGGTTGCCGGAAGAACGGTGGTGGATTTTGTGGCATTTAATCTTAACGACCTGAAGGAACGATTTGACCAAGCAAGGACGAAGACCAATCAGGCAAAGTTGTTCATTAGCACCAGTGATCAGCTTATATCAAAGATCAACAATCCAATGCTAACCATCGTAGAGGATACGTTTCAGGAAGGTCGACATGATTTGCAAAAAGGGATGTGCAGCAGAAAGAGATTCGAATTGGTGGCGAAGGGTTTAGCCAAGCGGGTATTTGCCGAGGGGATCGATCCCAATCCGAAGACCCCCGAGGAAATCCCTGACCATGGTTGTTTCGAGAACCTGACTGAGGCCCTCAAGCCTTGGAACATTGCCCCGGAGGATATCCCGAGCCCTTTTAATATTTTTCAGACCATGCGGATCGACCCAGAGTCTGGTCGGATGTTCGACACACTGATTCGACCTAAAAATGAGGCCCACGTGGATTTTAGGGCTGAGATGGATTGTCTGGTAGCTCTGAGCGCCTGTCCCGAGTCGGGGAGGGGAGGGCCGGTCCGGGTGGAGATCTTCGAGGAGTAGAGAGTTCCATGGAGGAATTTCAAGAGAGCATCGCTGAAGGACTTTTGAAGACCGGTTCGGTTCAGGTGTACCGGGACCGCCCCTTTGTTTTTGTCTCGGGGAGGGTCTCCCCGGTATACGTCGACTGTCGTCGATTGCTGTCCTTTCCCGAGGTCAGGGACGACATCGTCGAACAATTGGTAATCAAGGTTAAGAGGGACATTGGCCTGGAAGTCATCGATGTCATTGCCGGAGGAGAAACCGCGGGCATTCCGTACGCGGCATTTGTCTCGCTAAAGGTCAGTAAACCCATGATTTATATAAGGAAGGCCGCCAAGGGCTATGGGCAGAGCAAACAGATCGAAGGTGTCTTGGAAGCCCAACAGCGAGTTTTACTGGTGGAGGATTTGATCACGGACGGAATGAGTAAATTGGGTTTTAACGATGGTATTCGTGCCGAGGGCGCGAGGATCACCCACTGTCTCTGCGTCTTTGAATACAGTTTGGATCGGCTGGGCCTTTGCGAGGGCAGGAAAAAACTGGCCGAACACGACATTCAACTCCATAGCCTCGTCACTTGGGATCACGTGTTGAACACGGGTCTGAGCAAGAAGTATTTTAGCGATCAGGCAAGTCGGGAGATTCAGGACTTTCTAGCAGACCCTGAGAACTGGGGTCGAAAGATGGGGCTAAAGTAAACTGGATAGCTTCGAACTAGAATCGGATGAGCGCGGCGCCCCAGGCGAATCCAGCACCGAATGAGTTAAGAAGGACAGTATCTCCCGCAGCGATTCGACCCTGCCTCCAGGCCTCGTCCAAGGCCACTGGTACAGAGGCAGCCGAGGTGTTGCCATACTTATCGACGTTTACCACGACCTTTTCTAGAGGCACTTTCAAGCGTTCTGCCAGGGCGTTAATAATTCTACGATTCGCCTGATGGGGGATCACCAGGGAGACCTCATCGATGCTCACGTTGGCTTCCTCAAGCACCTCACGGCTGATCTCTTCCATGGCGCGCACCGCAATTTTAAACACCTCTTTTCCATTCATCGTGATGGTGTGCTGTTTGCTCTCTATGGTCTCAATGCTGGCCGGTTTGAGTGAGCCCCCGGCGGGTACATAGAGGGTTTTGGCGTAGGAGCCATCCGTGCGGAGCCGGGTGCTGAGGATGCCACGATTGCCATCGCTGGAAGCCCCTACCACAATAGCGCCGGCACCGTCACCGAACAGGACGCAGGTGGTTCGATCATGCCAATTGATCACCCGGCTCAGGACATCGGTTCCCACCACCAGGGCATTGCGGATCTTTCCTGTCCGGACAAAGGAGTCTGTTACCGCCAGGGCGTTGAGAAAACCGGAACAGGCTGCGTTGACGTCAAAGGAGAAGACCTTTCGTGCCCCCAGCATATCCTCGAGAACACACGCGGAGCTGGGCATGGGATAGTCCGGAGTGCAAGTCCCCACAATGATGGCATCAAGGTCGTTAGCCTCTAGACCTGCCGCTTGAAGGGCCTGGACTGAAGCATGATA
>JACZQL010000065.1 GCA_022545745.1 Deltaproteobacteria bacterium
ATGGGAAACCTCTCCATCAGCCCTTCAAAGACGATGGAATGAAAACTTGAGACGACCGGGAGTTTGTTTTTTCCGAACCCAGCCTCTTGCTCGCAGACGTTGGACCAGTCAAATCTTCCCGTACCTGCGTGGACGCAGACAGGCAGGTTGAGTCGACTGGCTTCCTCGTAGAGCGGATAAAAATAGGGGTCGGTGAGCAGCCGGTCCTCGGGTATAGGTCGGGTAAAAAGTGCACAGGCACCGTTGTCCTTGGCCCATCTTGCCTCTGCCAGTGCGTGATCCATATTCAAGAGGGGGAGAATGGCCGCCCAATGCAGCCGCTTTTCTCCTTTCCGACAGATGTCTACCATCCAGCGGTTGTAGCTTTTGCATAACGCCCGCTCAACTTCAGGGCGGCTAGTGAGGGATCGCAAAAAAAGCGAAGGATAAAGGACCTGCACGTCCACTCCCAATTCGTCCATGTGTCTCAGTCGGACTTCGACATCTTTCATTTCCCGGGAAGCCTCAGGGAATTCTTTGCCAACGTTGCCGCCACGGCCAAATACCTTCCCATCGATTAGCCAGAATTGTCTTCCTGGTGCGGATGAGGAGGTCACGGTCACTGGCTTAAATTGAGTCTCTGACTCGTCCATATATTCCCAGGTTCGCTCGGTCTCTATTACATGGGTGTCTGCATCGATCGTAGGCATAAAACTCCCTCACCGTGACCCAAATTTGACTCAACTTACACTATTTTTGCGGATTTTGACAAGCAGTGGCTAACGTAGAAATCAAAGGGCCTGAGAGGTTATCCCAAGCCCTTCTTGGAGATATGATTAATTGAGCTGCCCTGACTTGGGGCAGCATGGGAGACCGGTAGCTGGGAGAGGGTCTTACTTGCCTCGGCGACCAACTCTACGCTGGCGTCTCTGCTGGGCGCGGCCTTGCCTGTTTTCACGCCTTCCCTGCATCCTGTCGCGCCTGCCATCCCGTCTGGCCTGCATGTGCTCGCGCCGGTTCTCTCGTTTATCTTGTAAGTTGTCACGCCTGTGCTCACGCCTAACCTGTACATGTTCGCGTCTGTTCTCACGCCTGTCCTGAATCCTGTCATGCCAGCGCTCACGTTGTTCTTTGACATGTTCTCTTCTGTCTTCACGTTTGTCCTGCCAATACTCGCGCTTGTCCTCACGCCCTTCCTGGGCATTCTCACGTCTCTGCTCGCGTCTGTCCTCAATTCGCTCACGTCTGGCCTCACGCCTTTCCTTGCGGCGTTCACGTCTTTCCTTTAAGTACTCACGCCTCTGCTCGTATCTTTGACGGATTTCATCGGCCCTCTCTGGGTGCCGTTGAATCATCTGCTCCATTCTTTCCTGAAGCCTATACTCACGCTCCTCTCCACTCATCTCCAGTTCCGATCTTCCTTCGAAGACCTGCGCCCAAAGGGGCACGCCAGAAAGCATGAATAGGGCTGTAAACAATGAAATTAACCAAGGTCTCATAAATTCCTCCTATAAAATAAATTAATGCCTGAAGGGGGATGGTTTCTCGTGCTTTGGGGCTTTGTCCTGATCACAGAGTTGATTTACGGATTAGTGTTGCTTATTCAGCCTCAGACATGGTGCCGAAAGAATCCGGTTCCGAGTAGTCCGATGACTTGCTAGACTTCGCTCGTTGCGTAAATAGGTGCTTGCGTAGGTAGCTCAAGTGGAGCAACCCAAATATAACGAGGCCGGAAACCGTGTATATAACGATCGTGTTCTCTGAGACTACGCTGGAGGTGGAGAGTGTTGATAAAAGGCTCTTGAATCCCCAGTAGTAGGCAAAGCTGAAGGTATTCACAAGGCAGGATTCTGCCAGACGCATCAAGGTAAAAAAGGTAACAAGCAGCATGTAACAGACGGTTTCTAAGGGGGTTACGATACTGCCGCTGTCAAAAATTCCTTGAAATATCTCCATGGCGATGGACGCATTGCAACCCTCGTGCCATCTGAGTCCAGGATCCTTAGAGTCTCTAAGTTGTTGAAAAGGTGGGTGATTGTGTTGGTCGAGGGGGGATGGGGCCCAACTAAAGAATTAACAAATACTTACAAATCGAGGGATGTTTACATTCCGCGGTAGTCTAACGTGCATTATTTTAGCAAGTCCAGTTCCTTCTCCCTGTTCTGATGAGACATCTTTTGAATATCCGCCAGTGACTTTTTTGCGCTTTCGTATATCTTAAACTCCCTTGTTACGACTTCTTCCACGGTATCTCTTACTTTGCTCTCTTCGTCCGGTCCGCCACATGAAGTGATGATCAGGGCTAATGCCAGAAACCCAAGCCTATTCAAGGTTGTTCCTTTCATTGCATTTACCTCGCAAATTTTCTTGTGGGAGTTTGTCTCTCTCTCAGCTTTTACCATTATATAATAACTAGCTTTCAAGGGCTATTTGGGGGGGGTGGTAAAGATCTCTGGATTTTATGCTGCTATTTTGCTACCCGATGGAGATGTGCCAGGCCATGGCCACCTCTGCTTGGGGGGGGCCATGGCCCTGGTTTAATTTTTGGTGATATGGATGTTGATCATGTGTGATTTTGCTGCTGATGCGGAAGCTGCGGAAAAGCTCATGGTGGGGCGGACCCTCACTCTGGAGCGCGTGCGCGAGCTCAATGCCAAGGACTATTTCTATCAGATGCTCAAGGATAATCCGGAGATGCTCAAGATCTATCCGGGCATCGAAAATGAGATCCTACAGGGGGCCATTGATTGCCATATCCATGCCTATCCCGACTTTGTCTATCGTTCCCAGGACATGATACAGGTCGCCCTGGAGGCTTCTAAGGCGGGCATGCGGGCGGTTGCCTTTAAAGATCATTGGAACATCAGCTGCAGTTCCGCCTATCTGGTCCAGCGCCATGTTGATTTCTTGCTCGAGCGCGGGGAAATCGAACGCCGGGTAGAGGTGTACGGCGGTGCGGGGACCTGTCATGGGATGAACCCCGATTATATCCGTGTGGCCCTTCAGTACCCGAATTTCAAGATGATCTGGTTTCCCACCTTTACCTCACTGGGTTTTTGGCGTGGCGCAGGTCATCCCGACAGGGGGGGCGTCAGGTTAGTGGGTGAAGACGGTGAGGTGTTACCGGAGGTGGTGGAGATTATGAAGATGGCGGTGGAGAAAAAAGTTGGCATCGGATTTGGCCACACCGATTTTAAAGAGTTGCTGCCGCTCGCCAAAAAGGCCAAGGAGCTTGGTGTTCGTGCCACCCTGGATCACCCGCTGCTGGAACTGAACAAACTCCTCCTGGACGAGATGAAGGAACTGGCGGAGCTGGGGGTCTATGTGGGCACCTTTTGCCAGCCCATGATCCCAAGTCTCTACCAACCGGTGGCCGATCCCATGGAGACCATCCACACCATCAAAGAAATCGGACCGGAGCGCTGTATTATTGGAAGCGACTTCGGGCAGGTGCTCCATATGGACGCCATTGATGGTATGCGCGTTTTCATCCGCGCCCTGCTGGCCTACGGGATCAAGCCCGAGCAGGTGAAGATGATGCTCAAGGATAATCCGGCCAAGCTCATGTGGTTGGATGAGTCAGCGTAACCGACCAGGAAAGGAAATCCATGGCTCAAGACCTTAAGAAACACAGCCGTGCAATCACCGACGGGCCAGACCGGGCACCGGCAAGGGCAATGCTCAAGGGAGTAGGTTTTACCGATCAGGACCTAGCCCGTCCACTGGTGGGTGTCGCCAACACTTGGATCGAGGTAATGCCCTGCAATGTTCACCTGCGTCGGCTCTCGGCAAAGGTGAAAGAGGGAATCCGGGCCGCAGGTGGAACCCCCATTGAATTTAACACTGTGGCCATATCCGACGGCATTTCGATGGGGACTGAAGGAATGAAGGCCTCACTGGTTAGCCGGGAGGTCGTGGCCGATTCCATCGAGCTGGTCATTCGGGGTCACCTCTTTGACGCCGTGGTGGCGCTGTCCGGCTGTGATAAGACGATCCCCGGCACCGTTATGGCGCTGGCCCGTTTGAACCTTCCTTCTTTGATGCTCTATGGGGGCTCCATTATGCCGGGAAGATTCCGTGGCAAGGATGTGACGATTCAGGATGTCTTTGAAGCGGTGGGGGCACATGCGGCCGGCAAGATGTCCGATGCTGATCTAAAAGAGCTCGAGGAACAAACCTGTCCGGGACCTGGTGCCTGCGGCGGGCAGTTCACTGCCAATACCATGGCGACCGCCTTCGAGATGATGGGAATATCACCCATGGGCAGCGCAAGCATTCCCGCCATGGATACCCGAAAAGACGATGCCGCCTTTAGCGCGGGTCAGCTCGTAATGCAGCTCTTGGAGCAAAACCTGACTGCCAAAGACATCATCACTAGGCCGGCCCTCGAAAACGCCATTGCGGCCATCGCGGCCACGGGCGGCTCCACCAATGGAGTGCTGCATCTCTTGGCCGTTGCCCGTGAAGCAGGGGTGCCTCTGGTCATCGATGATTTTGACCGAATTAGTGCGCGCACCCCTCTACTTGCCGATCTCAAACCGGGCGGGCGATTTGTGGCCACAGATCTTTACCGCGCGGGCGGTGTTCCACTGGTTGCCAGACGGCTCTTGGAAGGCGGGTTGCTCAACGCTAACGCCATGACGGTTACCGGTCGCACCATTGGTGAAGAGGTTAAGAATGCCAGTGAGTCCCCAGGTCAGGAGGTTGTCCTTCCCCTCTCAAAGCCGCTGAAGCCTACGGGGGGACTGGTTATCCTGAAGGGGAACCTGGCGCCTGAGGGGTGTGTGATTAAGGTGGCCGGTCATGAAAGGGTGAAGCATCGCGGACCGGCCCGTGTCTTTGACCGTGAAGAAGACGCCTTCCAGGCCGTACAGACGGGAAAGATTCAGACCGGTGATGTGGTTGTCATTCGTTACGAAGGACCCAAGGGAGGTCCAGGGATGCGCGAAATGCTTGCGGTCACAGCTGCCCTGGTGGGTGCGGGCCTGGGAGATTCCGTGGCCCTGCTCACGGACGGCCGCTTCTCCGGTGCAACCCACGGGCTCATGGCGGGCCACGTGGCCCCGGAGGCGGCCCATGGAGGGCCCATCGCAGCCCTGCGGGACGGCGATATGGTCGCCTTCGATGTCGAGGGTCGTCGCCTAGACGTAGAGCTCTCGGACACTGAGATCCAGTCACGGCTCGGCCAGTGGACCCCTCCAAAGCCGCGTTATGTGAGCGGCGTCATGGCGAAGTATGCACAGCTCGTCTCGTCTGCAGCCGACGGGGCGGTGACGGGATTCAACAGCAACGAGGGTCGGTGAGGAGTTGAGCATCGCAATGAGATTTTTTTTTGTACTGCTGATGGGATTCCTGCTCTTGAGTGCCGGTTCGGCCTCGGCACAGCGAAGGCCGGTCCGGGAGATAAAAAAGGTTTTCGGTGAACTCTACCGGTTCCAGGACAAGTTCCACTTTTCGGTATTCCTGGTAACTCCCGATGGAATCATTGCCACCGATCCCCTCAATGGTGATGCGGCTCGGTGGCTCAAGCAGGAACTTGCGAAGCGCTTTTCGCAACCAGTCAAATACCTCATTTACAGCCATGACCATGCCGATCATATTTCAGGCGGCGAGGTGTTTACCGACGCCGCAGTGGTCGCCCACCAGAAGGCCAAGGCGGCCATTGTCCGGGAAAACCGTCCCACAGCGATCCCTGAGATCGTTTTTTCCGACAGGATGGGCCTGGAATTGGGCGGTCAAAAGGTAGAGCTGATTTATGTGGGGAGGAACCATTCAGATAATTCCATTGTCATGCGTTTTCCAGCGCAGAGGGCCTTGTTTGCAGTGGATTTTATCCCGGTGAAAAGCCTACCCTACCAAAACCTTCATGATTCCTATATCGAGGAATGGATTGAGTCGTTAAATCGAGTTGAGGCATTGGATTTCGACACCCTGCTGCCTGGCCACGGCCGAGTCGGACAAAAGAAGGATGTGCGGATGTTCCGTGGTTATATGGATGAACTCTGGCAACAGGTGGTCAAATACAAACGGCAAGGAAAATCCCTGGATGAGATCAAACAGCTGGTTAAGATGGAGAAGTACCAAGGCTGGAGTGGATACCATGATTGGTTGCCGATGAATATCGAAGGGATGGTCCGCCAGGTTAAATAAACAATTGTACATGCCGTGGGTTGATTTTTTGAATCATCCGGTAAATAGAGAGAACAAACCAATATGAAGGCCAAGTATAAAAAGCTTTATCTGCCACTGAGCCAGGTTAAGGGGCGAGAGTTCCTGGCCCGCGCCATGGGTTGCAAGGGAGTAGGAGTGAGTCTGATGCGACTCAAACCGGGGGAAGGTGCCAGTTACGTCCACCGGCATAAGGTACAGGAAGAGGTCTTTATCACCCTCAAGGGAACGGGCACCCTTCTCCTCGATGGTCGCCGTCACTCCATGCCGGAGGGTACCATGGTACGGGTTGCTCCCACGGTTTATCGCGCCATGGGCAACACCTCGAGACGCGACGTGGTGTATATGGTTCTCGGTGCGATCCCGCCCAAAAATTTCCCTCAAGGTGGGAGGACCCTCCTCGGAGATGGCATCCCAAATCGAAAAAAGACCGTGCGCTGGCAAAAAAAGTAGCGATAGGTAAAATTGTAGTGTTTCCTCTTTGACAAAATCCGGGTGATCTCTTAAAAAGGAATTAAGACCAGCTCGTTTCAATCCATAGAACAAAGAGGACCATGAGCAAACGGGGAAAAGATCCTGACCATGGGGTGGTCATAGAAACCGAGAAAGAGACCGAGAAGAAACTCAAAAAGCCGCCCCTTTATAAAGTCCTTCTGCACAATGATGATTACACGACTA
>JACZQL010000066.1 GCA_022545745.1 Deltaproteobacteria bacterium
TGTGGTGACTTTCCAATCTTTATTTCTCTCACGATCCTTCTCGCTTAGAGGCGGGTGCTTCGGAAGCACCGGGCGTTGATACCTCCCAGTCTTTAGTTGAGACGTCTATGATGACGCCGTTGGGTCCGCGGAATTTCTCGTCGAAGTCAAACGCGTAATCGGTCCCCTCGGCACTCCCGATTTTCTCGGCATCGCTAGACGAGATTCGGGCATTGATTTCGTCTAAATTGTCCACATGAAAGCCCAGGTGATGGAGTCCTTCGAAGGTGGCTCCTCCCTTCATGTCGGCCGCTTCATCGGAATGATAATCCAAGAAGGCAAAGTTGGTATGTCCATCGGTGAGAAACACGCCTGACTTCACCCGCGGCGAGGACGAGACCCGTTTGATGAACTTTAGGCCAAATACCTTCTGGTAAAATGCCGCTGTTTTTTCTGGGTCTTTGGTGGCGATAGCAATGTGACGTAGGCGGGCCATCTGTTCCTTCTCCTCCTCATTAATTTATTCAGACCTATATGAGGAGCAACATCCATCCACAAGGTAACCGCTTATATCACGGCTATTGACAGACCGTCAACTCATAGCGTAGCGTCCAACTACCGAAGAACGTTCTCTTACCCGATATCCGACGGATAAGGAGGTCTCCCTATGGCGCGCGAAGGGTATAAGATCTTCGATGCGGATACCCACATCATTGAGCCCGTGGAGCCAATCGAAGTGTATCTCCCATCTATGGCGAGAGCCAGGTTGGAGGCACTTGGGCCATTGGTACAGCGAACACCAAGTAAGGGTGGGGTCTCTCGTTATCTGGTGGGGAAGAGACCTGCCCTCAACCGCCGCCTGGGGTCTCGGGAGCGGGTCTCACCCCCCGCGGCCTCTGCACAAGGGATAAAGGGTGTCCCGTGGAACGTTCGCTGGCAGGGACCGCCCTTCCCCAACGAGCGCCTGGACTTTGACCCCCATGCGCGGGTGCAGGACATGGATTTCGAGGGGATCGATATGAACGTGGTTTTGCCTTCTGGGGGAATCCCCGCTTTTTGTAGCCTGGATGACGTATCTGTCGAACTGTCAATGTATGAGGCTTTTCATCGGTTTATCGGGGACTATTGTGCATCTTATCCGGAGCGGCTGAAGAGCGTCATCTTGGTTTCGGGCCGTGACGTGGCCGGCTCGGTCGCCGAGGTGCACCGTTGTGGCAAGGAGCCGTGGCCGGTTGGAATCTTTCCCATTTGTCCTGAGGGCATAACGTTGGACGACCCGGAATGGGAGCCCCTCTGGGCGGTGGCGGAGACCTATGATCTGACCGTGGTCATTCATTCCTTCACCATGGCTTCTCCCTATCCCCCGGGTATATGGGATAACTGGGATAACCTTTTCCTGCAGCGGTCCGCCGGCCATGTTTGGAACGCCCAGCGTAACATGGCTGCGCTGCTCGGTGCCGGGGTGCTGGATCGCTATCCGAGGCTACGCATTGCCCCGCTGGAGTGCGGCCATGGCTGGCTAGCGTGTTGGGGGGCGCGCCTCGATGAGGCAGCCGACATGTGCCGCCATCTACTCCAGCCCTTGAAGCGCAAGCCCAGCGAGTACATTCGGGGCCCGCAGTACTTTCAAAGCATCCAGTTGCATGAGGGAGAACAGTCACTCCGCCACGCCATTGAGGCCGTGGGCGAGGACACCTTGATGTTTGCGACGGACTACCCGCACACGGAAAGCTGGTTCCCCAAGTCGGTGGAGATCGTTTTGGGATGGACCTCGATCTCAGAGACAGCGAGGAAAAGACTCTTCTGGGAGAATGCCCTACGCTGTTACCAGCGAGCTTGCTGACTTGGCTGGGTCGCAACAGTCTTATCGAAGTGAATTTTCAGTGTCGATCGGACGGCGACAGGCATGTGGCGTAGGGGAAGCCCTATTGACTAATCACAAGCTTCCTTAAGGGGTTTTTCGCTCCGACGCAGGGGCATTGGCAGCAGCAGGTGGCGACAAGTCCCAGCCCTTTGTGGAGACATCCATAATGACACCGTTGGGTCCCCGGAATTTCTCCTCAAAGTAAAAGTTATGACCGGTCCCTTCGGCGGTTCCGAGTTTCTCCGCATCGGTAGATGCGATTTGGGCCTTTGTTTCTTCGAGGTTGTCTACCTGAAACCCTAGATGATGGAGCCCTTCAAAATTGACTCCCCCTTTCATATCCGCCGCCTCATCGGAGGGAAAATCCAAGAAGGCGAAGTTGATGTGTCCATCCGTGAGAAACACACCACCACCCCGCGGTGAGGTTGGGACTCGTTTGATAAATTTTAGGCCAAATACTTTCTGGTAAAACGCAGCTGTTTTTTCCGGGTCTTTGGTTGCGATAGCAATATGACGTAAACGGGACATCTCTACCTCCTCTCGGACGGACCTGGGCTTAGCCCTTAATTAACCTCTTCCATGGCACGGGCTACACCACCTAAAAAAACTTGCCAAAAGTCATATGACTCCCTTGAAGCATCCACAACTCCCTCCCACTCTGAGTCAGAGGTGATGTATTTATCTAAGATCCCCGTTGTCTGGCCCTTATGGTCGGTGTCTGCCTCCCGGTGGATTCTAAAGTTCGGGATTTGCTCCTCCTTAAGACCAAGGTCTTCCATCCAGCGTTTCTGAGCACGGGTTTGATGGGCCCCACCCGGTACTATACTATCGATATTTATGCGTTCCAACACCGCGACCCCTCCCAGTGCCTCCAGCCAAGGTCTCTGAATCGCAAGACAGATCCACCCACAAAGAGCCGCACGAGTCGACGGTAGTTGTATAGCATTGTTAACTTGCTCTTCCGTCAAGCCAACTGCCTTGCCGTGGATAACCCACAGGGTGTAATGATCGGATCCACACCGAGGATCGTAGAGAAGCTCTTCCGATTCGTGCCTGAGGAGTTCCCGCCTTACCTCCAGGTAAGGGCAACGCGCTATAAGATACGCCCAAGCCGTCCTCCGATGCCGCACAAAAAGTCCGAACTGCTGGGCAATAATCTGTGCGCGTTTAGTGGTTAGCTGTGTCGCATAAAACCTCTTAACATCGGGAACCTCAAAGGTCTCACGTGTTAATTGATTCAAGGCTTCCTCGTATTTGTCCCATGAACTCATTCCGGAACCCCCTTACTGACGAATGGGTTGAGCTTATCCGCCCCCAATCTGTGTGCGAAAAGATACATTACCGTATAGTCCCTGTCAACTTACTTGCTCTCTACGCAGGTCAATGGCACTGTGCTCCGGCCTCCAGGAACCAAATATAGTCCACCATTGAGCAGTTGCAAAGAGAAGAAAGAAAAGTGTATGAAATTGAGTGAAGGAGAATAGGGTCCATGGTCGATCAAGAATGGGATGTCATCCTTATCGGTGCCGGTCAGAACAACTTCGCCCTCGGGACCTATCTCGGCCTCGCCGGCCTCAAGACGGTCATCTGCGAGAGTCGGCTCGAGAATGGGGGAAGACTTGCCAGCGAAGAGCTGACGATACCCGGCTACTGGCACAACACGTTGGCATACTTTCAGGACAAGCGTGACATCTCGCCTGTGTGGAAGGAACTGAACTGGGAGGAAGGACACCACGCGGAGTTCATATCCCCACCCGTGATCAGTTCATTGCTGCTGCCAGAGGGCCGGTCCATCTCCCACCACCAGTCACTAGATGCTACGGTTGCATCGGTTAGCAAATGTTCGTCTAAAGACGCCCAGGTCTGGCGCGACACCCACGACAGGTACAACCAACTCATTCGTGACTATTTGATCCCGTCCTACTACCAACCCCCAGAGGCCAACGGATCCCTCGCTAAGGAAACTGAACATGAGGGGCTGGCGAAGGATTTCAAATGTCTGGCGGACCTGACACCGAAACAGCTAGTTGACGAGCTTTTTGAGGACGACTCAGTCAAGACCTTGGCCCTTAGCCAAATGGCGATTCCTCGCGGTGTTGGAATTGACTACGAGGGTGGAGGCGTGGAGGTCCTGAAAATGATCGCCGGCGACGAGAAACCGGAACTTGCCCGTGGCGGATCACACTCCATTGCCCAAGTGCTGCAGAGGGCCTACGTGCGTCGTGGCGGTCAGATTCGAGCATTCCATCATGTTGAAAAGATCCTGGTCAAGAACGGCCGTGCCGTGGGGGTCAGGTTGCGCGACGGCCGCGAGTGGAAGGCTAGGCTCGCCGTGATCTCCAACATCGATCCCCAATCAACCTTCATCGACATGATCGATGAGGAAAATCTTCCCAGAGAATTTGTCGAGAAGATAAAAGGGATTCAGCTTGACGAGTTCTCCTATTTCCAAGTCCATCTCGCGCTCAAAACCCCGGTTCGCTATGCCTTTCATGAGGCAAACGAGCCGGCTGTTCGCCAGGCGATGAACGTGAACATCGGCCCTGTGGAGCCGGGCGACCTTGAAGGGATGTGGGAGGAGATCCGCGCCGGCGAGTTTCCGAGTCATTACTGTTTTCATATCTCATCCCCCACTCAACTCGATCCGCTTCAAGCCCCCACCGGTAAACATACCGCTGCGCTGTTCATGCCGGTGCCGTTTGAACTGAAAGGTCAAAAACCCGAAGACTGGGTGAAGCTAAAGAATGGGCTGATGGAAAAAGTGATCAGAGAATGGCGCAAGTATGCAACCAACCTCACCGACGAGAACATCGAGATGAAGGTCGCCCTCGATCCATTCTACCTTTCAGGACGTTGGCATAACATGCGCCGCGGCTCGGTCTGGGTGGCTCGAAAAATTCCCTCCCAGATGAATGCAAATCGACCCATTCCGGAACTGGCCCATTACCGGACTCCCATTGACGGGCTCTATCAGGTGGGGGTTGCGACTCACCCGGCAGATGCAGTCATTGCAGGCTCGGGACGAAATGCCTGGCAGATCATTAAGGAAGACCTGAATCTCGACATCACCAGTCCAACGCAGGAGACGCGCTGAGGAGGCCTCCATGGGAAAAATTCTCGATTACGATGGGGTCGTCATTGGCGCAGGTCACAACGGAATGATCTGCGGCGGTTACCTGGGGAAATCTGGTCAAAAGGTCCTTGTGGTTGAGAAGAACATGGAGGTGGGTGGCGGCCTCGACTCCCATGAGGACCGGAACTACCCGGGCTTCTGGCATAATATTCACTCGGTCTTTCACCGCGGCGTGGTCATGCTGCCATGGTATAGAGATCTCGACCTAGAGATTATGGGGATCCATTACTACAAGCCAGATCCTGGCGTGGTGCACCATTTTTTGGATAAAACCTACCTTGGCTGGTTTGCCGATGTGGACCGCACGGTGGCAACAATCCAGCAATTTTCAAAGAAAGACGCCGTTACCTTCAAGGATATTTGGAATCGCTGGCAACCCGTGGTCAAAAATATTATTTTCCCCGAGACCTACTCTCCCCCGCTACCGCTGGATGAGAAACGACCGCTCCTCGAGAAGCTCCCAGAGGGACGCGAATACCTCAAATACTTCGATACCACACCAGAGGAATTCATTCTCAACCACTTCGAGCATCCACGGGTCCAGGCATTTATCGGTTTCCTCGGCGTGATGCGAGGGTATGAACTCGACGGCCAAAGGACGGGCTATCTGATCCCGGCCATGATCGCCTGGGGCGTGAATCCACAGCTCTGCCGAGGCACCTCACACGCCCTCGGTGACAATCTTGCCCACATGCTTTCGCACAATGGCATCGACTACATCGAGGCCGTTGGAGTCGAACGCATCCTGGTTCAGGAAGGTCGAGCCACGGGTGTCGTTCTTGAAGATGGGACCGTGGTTAGGGCGCATCGGTTTGTCGCGTCCAACGTGAATCCAGTTGAGACCTTCATCAAGCTCGTGGGCCGTGAGAACCTGACTCCAGACTTTGCTGAGAAGGCCGAGAACTTCCGCTTTTCGAAAACAACACCCATCTTTGCCGTCAATCTCGCGTTGAACGAGCGTCCAAAGTACCTAACCGAAGAGGAGCATCCAGAGGTGGCCGGCTCGTTCATGCACATCGTCGGTCTGGACAGCTACGAAGACCTCAAGAACCTGTTTGAAGACTGCCGGACTGGCCAGCTTCCCCGTAAACCCTTTATGAACGGGGCAACCCCCTCTTTTCACGACCCCACACAGGCGCCTCCAGGCAAGGCCACCGCCTTTATGTGGCAGCTGGCGCCCTACAATCTAGGCGGCAACCCGCTGAATTGGGACAAGGTTCGCCGCGAGTGGTTCGAGAGGCAGCTGGCGGTGTGGCGGAAATATGCACCCAACCTAACCGAAGAGAACATCCTGTCAAAAGATTCGATGACACCCCTCGACATCGAGCGGCACGACAAGAATATGTACTACGGTGATTGGATGATCGGAGAGTACACGGGTGCTCAGGCCTTAGAAAACCGACCGTTTCCAGGATGGTCACAATACAGGACACCCATTAAAGGACTCTATCTGTGCGGCTCTTCCTGTCACCCGGGTGGCAACATCACCGGTGCGCCGGGTTATAACGCCGCCAAGATCATCGGAGAGGACCTGGGCATCGATCCATGGTGGACGCCGATCGATTTCAAAAAGCACCTGGCCGGGCTCCGGTAAGAACACTATGAGACTGGAAGGCAAAGTAGCAATCGTAACCGGCGGAGCACGTAATATCGGCGCCGTTTATTCCAAGCGGCTGGCGGCCGAGGGGGCCAGGGTAGTCATTGCCGATATCTTGGACGGAGTTCAGGTGGTCAAAGAAATTGAGAAGGCAAAAGGAGAAGCCCTCAGCCTGAGGGTCGATGTTTCAAAGGAAGATGATACGGTTCGCATGGCTCAGCAAACGGTCAAGCGCTTTGGCCGTATAGACA
>JACZQL010000067.1 GCA_022545745.1 Deltaproteobacteria bacterium
GATTTTCTCAGATGCTCGATCAGCCTTTAGTTGGAACGGGAGATCATTGTCGAGGGACAAGCGCGGTCGGTCGTTTTCGACCTTCACGTCGCTGACCTTGGTTTTCCGGTCTCTGTTAGAGTCCCGCCTGTGTTCACGATTTCGGATCGGGGTTAGCTGCTCGCCTCGGGCAGCATCGAAACTCGCATCGCTCAGACAGTCGACGCTGCTTTTCCTCGGCTTTGCAGAGGCTTCCAGCACCTCGGAGCCAATTTTCGCTCAGAAACGGGCGCTTGCTCACGGCGAGTGTAAACCGGAAATGTGCGCTTCATAGAATCAGCGCCGGGGCCGGCAGCGAGGTCAATAAAAGACTAGGGCTTTTATTTCGGCTTCTGCGAGTCGGACAGGTATCGAAGCAAGCGTGAGTCCTGCGGTAGTAGGATCGTGCTTTTCTTACTGAGGAACTTGTCGTAGGCCTCCAGGCTGCGAACGAAACTATAAAATTCCGGATCCTGCCCATAGGCTTTGCCGTATATTGCCGTGGCCTCAGCGTCTCCTTCGCCCCGGCGGGTCTCACTTTCCTCATAGGCCTTGGCGAGAATAATCGTTTTTTCCTTATCAGTCCCCGCCCTGATCTTCGCCGACTCCTCGGCCCCCTCGGAGCGGTAGCGCTTGGAGATCCTCTCACGTTCGGAGCGCATCCGGGCAAAGACGCTCTCCTGAACCTCGCGAGGTAAGTCGGCCCGTTTGACTCTCACGTCTACCACGTCGATGCCAAATTCCTCTGCCTTTTTGGCGGACCGAGCGGCTACCGCCTCCATCGCGGGCTCTCGCTCTTCGGCGATGATCGCCGCAAAATTTCTCCTGGCCAACTCTTCTCTAAGCTCGGAGAAAACGATCTCATCGAGGCGGGCACGCGCCCCTGCCTCTGCCCGAACCGTTTTGTAGAACAGAAAAGGGTCTTTAATCTTCCAACGAGTTACATGGTCAACCACGACCCGCTTCTTATCTTTGGTGAGGTACTCGGCAGGCTGTGCGTCACTGGCAAGTATTCGCTGCTCGAGCGTGATGACCTGCTGGACGAATGGGTATTTCCAGTTGAGGCCAGGCTTTTGGATCGTACGTTTGAATTCCCCGAGCTGGATGACGATCGCCTGCTCCCACTCGCCCACTGTGAAAAGGGTATTCCAGCCAAAGATTATCAGAACAACAATGAGCACAAGTCCTACACCGGAAAAAAGTCTCGTTGCCATGTCTGCCTCCGTTACTTACCCGACTGGGTACTGGGCGCCTGTTTAAAGGTGAAATCTTTCAACGGCAAGAGAGGGACCACTCCTCCCTTGCCTTCGGACTGAAGAATGATCTTCTCTACTTCGGGAAGCACCCGCTCCATGATTTCTAGGTGGAGTCGCTCCCTGGTGACTCCGGGTGCTTTTTCATACTCGGCCAGAACGGAGTTGAACCTTGCAGCATCCCCTCGAGCCCGGAGAATCCTCTCCTCCTTGTATGCCTCCGCCGCCCGAATGATCTTCTGAGCCTCTCCGCGTGCCTTGGGGATCAGGTCCTCGCGGTAACCCTCGGCCTGGCGCACCAGCTTCTCTTTGTCTTCACGGGCACGAACCACCTCGTTAAAGGCGTCTTTGACCTGTTCGGGGGCGTCCACGGTCTGGAGCTTTACAGCGGTAACCAGAATCCCAGACTGGTAGGTATCCATCAATTGTTGCAGAAACTCTCGGGTCTCCTCCTGAACCTTGGCCCTCCCAACCGTTAGCACCTCATCAACGGTCGTGTTGCCGACGCGGCTTCTCAGAGCTATCTCGATTGCCGCTCGCAGCGTCGCTTCGGGAGCTTGAAGTCGAAAGAGAAACTTGACAGGGTCGTTGATCCGATACTGGACGATGAGTTGAACGTCGACGATGTTCTCATCACCGGTGAGCATCTGGGACTCGGCGGGAACCGGTCGAGTCAAGCTTGGCCGGCGCGGGTTGCTCCTGAAACCGACTTCGAGACGGCGGATCTGCTCGACGTTAATCACGTCTACCTGCTGGACCGGCCATGGCCAGTGATAGTTCAGGCCGGCGCCTGTGGGGGGTTGGAGCACCCTACCGAACTGTCGGACCACCCCCTGCTCTCCTGGTCCCACAATGTAAATACCACTTGCGGCCCAGACGATGAGAACCACCACAACGATGATCCCAGGTAGGCCAGCCCCCCTCATGAATCCAGGGAGCTGCGGCAGTCTCGAGAGAAATTCTTCCCACTCACCGCCTCGGCTCCACGGTCCGTTTCCCCCTCTTTGTGCCATATGGATCCCCTTTGAGTTCCTTATTTAGTCAATTTTGATACGTCAGCCTTTATTTAGTTTCTTCAAATTCGAATAAAATCAACGAGGCAGGCCGTCCTATGCCCATTAGAGAAATCAACAGGAACAGAATAATTGCCTGCACAACCCATCCGATTGCGCACACCCCCACCGCCCTCCACATGTTTTCATAGTCTAAAGCTGATTTGACCGCAATCACCATTGCCACGAGCATCCAGATCCCTGCCGCGAGGAATACGAATCCTCGTAAGAAAGGAATTACTCCCAGTACCCGCAGCAACCCGGGCGAGGCCGAGAAGCCGATGGTCCGTAACAGCTCCCCATGGGTGGCGTGGGTTTGAGGCTCGGGCAACATCTTGGTTCCGATCCAGTAGGTGATGTAGGCCCAAATATACCAGCTGATGAGGGCGATCACGGTCCCAATCAATAGTCCAGCGAAATCACCGCCCCTGGTCCCGATGCCTGCGGCAATGGCCGAAAGGACCACCACTCCTACCGCATGGCCTGTGGTGGAGGTATCCTTTTCCACCTCTTCGTACAGGTGCGCGTCTAACTTGGCCGCCCTTATCATTCTATCTACGAATGGGTTCATCGCTTTGTTCGCAAAACCCTATACTCCTGCCTTACGCTTGTCAAGGCAGATAGTCCAGTGGTTTCTGTTGGCGAGCGAAGCTCTTGAGCATCGGGAGGGTAGGGAAGACAGGGTGATGCCATCAGGAATGTCTAAAGGGATTATGAATCGGTTTTTTTACGACCTCGGAGGGTTTTCTTTGAGCAACTGTCGGCGCGGATCGAAGGAAAGACCGTTGAGTCTCATCTCATAATGGAGGTGAGGGTTAGTGCTTTTCCCAGTACTGCCTATGTTGGCAATCCGCTGGTCCTTCCGGACTTTTTGTCCTTTCACAACGTGAATCTTCGATAGGTGGCCATAAAGGGTGGTAATACCCTGGCCATGGTCCAAGACGATATGCTTGCCATTGCCGTTGCCGTTTCCAGCGAATGTAACGACCGCATCGCCTCGGGCATAGACAGGAGTTCCCGTATGGTTCGCAATATCCAGGCCGCTATGAAATTCGTTTTTTCCTGTCCACGGAGATCGGCGGTGTCCGTAACCGGAGCTCAGCCATCCCGTGGTAGGCCACTGTGAAGGGATGGCACTGATGAGACCCTCAAGTTCGCTCTGGAGCGAACCGAGACTCGCTTCCAAATCATCGACTACGTGAGCACCCGAGAGGGAAGCCCTACGCTTGCGTGGCAGGGAAGTTTGGATCTTGGTCCGCAGCCCCTTCCAACTGCTTAGAAGACGCTGGCTGGCCTTGATCCGTATCTGTAAACTCAGTAGTTTTTCCCGCTGTGTCTGTATATGAGTCCTCAGGGTGACCACCTGCTCCTTATGCTGAGCCGTGAGGGTTGTCACCTCACTATTATGGTTGATTTTAAGGGATTTGACCTCTTCGACCAGTTGAACCCTTAGGATACTTTCCTTTCTTTTTTGGTACTTTGTCCAAAAATAGTCGCCTAAGAACCAGGCACTGAGGCCCGCCATGATGATCCCCATGTACAAAATGGCTCGAATGGTGTTGCTGGAAATCCCGAGCCGTTTTATTTGCGTTCCGTGTTGTGGAAGGATGAGTACCGAGTAGCTTTTGCTCAAATCCATGTGCTGTCCCGTGATGAGTTATGATCTTTCGTTGACGGCCTTAAGATCATTTCCCTTCATTTTGCAGTGGCCGTCGAATATGACACCTTCTTCTAAGATAAGGACGGGTGTGACGATGTCGCCATACATGCGAGCCGTGCTACGTAGTTCGACACGTTCTTTGGCAGTGATATGGCCCGATACCTGGCCGCTGACGATAGCGACCCCCACCTGTACATCAGCCTTCAAGTCGCCGTTTTCTCCCACGATTAGGGTGTCCGATGATAAGAGTTCCCCCTGGAACTTCCCGTTCAGGACCAACGTGCCTGAAAAAGCGAGACGGCCTTCAAGCTCACACCCCTGATCGAGTACGGACATTGCAGGCTGGTCAGGAGTGGAGTTATTCCCTCTCCAGCGCCACATGAGGTCTGCTTCTCATCTTACGGAACGATTGCCTTAGGCTGGTTTCCGCGCACCCTGTGGAGTTTCCACCAGTGCAGGCCCAGCGGTACGACGTTCAGCTACGACCTCACCTGCGCGCCGCATCTTGGAGACGTTCCCGTTAAAGAACCCCCCCTTGGAAATGACGAGGGAATCGGTCTCTATGTTTCCTGAAACGCGACCTGTGGACGCGATTTCAACATTCCCCGTAGCCACCATGTTGCCTTCATACTGTCCCATGATGATAGCCTCGGCGGTGTGCACATCGGCTCGAACCACCCCCTTTTCGCCAATCACCAGCTTCCCTTCCACGTTCATTTCCCCCACCACCTCGCACTCAATCTGGATGGATTCCCCTATGTTGAATTTTCCCTCGAGACGGGCGGACTCACCTAGAACCGTCAGCAGTGGACCTGCGGGACCACTGTTGTTTTGCTTTCGCAACATAGACACCCTCCTTCTTTGTGAGCGTTATAAAAAATAAAAAATTGCGCATGTGGCAAAGAAATTCGCATAGGGGCAACATACTATCTCGACTTTTAAATGATTGTCAATATTAAGTTTCGTTGTTTGAAAAAATAATTTTGGCCAGAGATTTCGGGCAAGTATATAAGGAAAAAAATGCTGTTTTACAATGGGGTGGATGTCGTGCTGAAGGTGAGTCAGGGAAAGAGCTCGAGGAGCCTTTTTATGCCGTTCTTTTTCTGTGCTTTCGAGTTTGGCTCTTTCCAACGACTATGGCAAAGCCCCAAAAGCCACGGCTCGGCCGGACTTCGAGTGAGCCTGTCGAATCGGTCGAACCACAGTCGAACTCTGCCTTCGTCCCGAGCTCCGGCCGAGGGGAGCTTACCGTCGAACGGAGGTAGTTCCGTGTTATGGGGCTTATAACCAGGGCATGATTAAATTGACGGGGTCATTTCGTGAGGCGGGGCGTTTTGTGCCCAAGCCTTACATCTAGTCAGGCTCGGGTCTTTCCTCTATCCTAATCACTTCCGTCCCCCAAATAGTCCCTTAAAATACAGTCTTTAATATATTCCAGTGCTCCAAGATCCTGAAGGATGTCTCCTCCGGTGTCGTAGAAGAAAACGTCACCCTTGCGGTTGCGGCCAATAGCCACCAGCCATTGCAGTTGATCCCGGTCTTCCAGCAGATAGTTGATGGCCTGGTTGGCCCCCTTGCTGGAGATGATGGTCACCTTAGGTTTCTTTCTCTTTTTGGGCTGATGCATCGTGGATCCTCCTGATTAAGAATAGTGTATAACAAAATGTGGCAATGGCTCAACCCTAGGGACCCTTCCGAACTCCAGCGAACTTTTCCGGCCAATCGTATCACGCCGTGGACCCTATGATTAAGGAAGGGTAGGTTCCCGTAAAATTCAAACTTGGAACAAAAGTCGCCATCTCACCTTGATTTCATAGACTCTGATAAATACACCGATTAAGTATGTAGGCCTTCCGTTCTGACTGCTTCCCCCAAGCATAAATTTTTCCCTAAGGAGGGACTTGGCTTGAAGGGCCGGGCTCTAAGTGAATTGACCGGCTTGAGTTTTATGGTGGCACCTGTGAACAGCCCTATCACATACCAAAGGATAAAACTGGTACTTTTATCCTTTATATTCCTTGCCGCTGTCTTTTTCCCTAAGTCAGTTGATCCGTCACATAAATCAGTTATCGATGCGCTCGCTCCCTTCGAGATCGTGGCCGATGGGTTCAAGGAGCCCATGGGGGTCGTGGTCGATGAGGATGGAGTTGTTTACGTCTCTGACCGTAAGGCCGGAAAGGTCTTCGAGATCACAGACGGCAAGGTGGAAACCCTGGTGAGGCCTCTCGAGGACCCGGTAGGCCTCGCCTTTGACTCGGAATGGCGTCTTCTCATTGTCGAGGAGGACGAAGGACGTCTTTTACGATTAGAAGACGATGGAAAATTGACTGTCTTGGCGGAGAGAATGAAGGATCCCCGCTGGGTTACGGTGGCAGAAGATGGCACGATCTACATTTCCGCTGAGGGATTAAGGTCTAAGAGAAAGAGTAGCAGGCACAGGTTCAGCTGGTTCAGTCACGGGTGGTGGTGGAAGTGGAAAGGCGGCGATGACGACGAGGACGACGACAGGGCCGATGGTGAGGTCATCTTACGCCTCAGTGATGGTCAGCTCTCGGTGTTCGCCGATGGGTTCGAAGATATTGAGGGATTGGCAGTCAATGCAGAGTATGTTTTTGCCGTGGCCGAGGAACACAAAGAAAAAAGGCACAAGTACTGGAAATATTGGCGGCGTGATCACGAGGGCGTCTTCAAAATCGCCCTCGAATCTGACGGCAGCGCGGGAGCCGTCACCCGGTTCACTCACAAAGAAATTTAAGAGCCCCTCTGTTATGTC
>JACZQL010000068.1 GCA_022545745.1 Deltaproteobacteria bacterium
AAGGTATGACTAACAAGGTAAGCAGCGCGCTTATGCGTTGGCCCGTATTCAAGTAAAGTAGTACCGGAATCGAAGCGCCTAGGACGACGAGGAGGGTGTATTCCCATCGGGTGAATGTCTTTCCGAAGCAGACGGCCAAGGTCCGTTTCCCTGCCTTTCGGTCATCCTCAATATCGCGCAAGTTATTGACGGTTAAGATGGCGGTGATGAGTAGACCCGGTCCCAGTCCGGCAACCACAACCAGGGGGTGAATCTCCAGGGCTTGGACGTAGTAGGTTCCGCCGACGGCAACCGGTCCGAAGAAGACCAAGCAAATAAGGTCACCTAGCCCGTGATAACCATATGGGTATGGCCCACCCGTATAGAGAATACCCGAGAGGATGCAGAAGGTACCAATGAGGATGATGGGCAAGCCTCCTCGCATGATGAGAAAGAGGGCTCCAATGCATGCCATCAAGAAAACGAGGGCGGTGGCCCGTTTCATGGCCTGAGGTGTCACCAACCCTGCTTGGGTCAGTCGGAGTGGTCCCTGTCTTTGCGTCGTGTCGGCCCCCTTCTGGTAGTCGAAATAGTCGTTGGCGAAATTGGTTCCGATCTGGATCAACACCGCACAGACAAGGGCAATAAACGCAGAAGGCCAGTGGTGAAGTCCATCACCATAAGCCAAAGCCGTCCCGACCAAAACCGGAGCCACCGAGGCCCAAAGGGTTTTAGGTCGTGCTGCTAGCAGCCATATTTCTAGGGGATTCATTGGGTGGGTCTAGAAATTCGATTGGGACCTTCGAGGGCCTTACCCCCCACGGCCCCCTCCTGCGTAAGACTTCACTTTGTGGATAGAGACATAACTTCACAGGCGGAGAAAGATGTTGGGAAACCGATTCAAGAACCGTGACTCGAGGGGGGTGCTTGGATAAGCCTTGTACTATTGGGTCACAAGCTGCTTCTTGATGTTTTCGACGAATTCCTTGAGCATCGCATCCGCTTTTCTGCGAATAATGGGTTGCCCGAACTCGCCGATCTTGCCCATGATGCTAACGTCGGTATCCACTAACAGCTCGGTTTCGGTGGCGCTCAAGTCTTTAAGCTCCATGGTCGTTTTGGCTCTGACGGCCCCTGCGGCCAGGCGGTCACTTGCATCGGCTCGGAGAGTCGCACGCCAGTTGTCGCGATCTCGCTGTTCCACTATAATCTTTCCTTGCAGATTGATCGATATGGGACCCACGCGGATCTTGAGAGTCCCCTGGTAAGTATCGGGGTCCAGTTGTTCAATTTTCTCCACTCCAGGGAGCGACTGGGCGACTTTGGGAACATCCATGAGAAAATCCCACAGAGGTTCACGGGCGGCTGCGATGACTGCACGCTGATTGAATTTCATCTTCTACCTCTCTGTTTGGCCTTTGCCATTTTCTTGGGTTGAGTCTTCTTCGCTGCTCGCGCTTTAGTGGGGGCTTTTTTCCGGAGGCCCGCCAGTGCCTGTTCCAATGCGCGTCGCGCGAAGACAACGGCCATTTCTCTTTTGTAGGATGCGGAACCACGAAAATCACTGATGGGGTCAACCACGGATCGGACTTTCTCGGCGGCTTCTCTAAGGGCCTCCGGTTTTACCGGCTGCCCGCGTAGCACGTCCTCGGCCTCCTTGGCGCGAATGGGTGTCGACCCCACACTGCCCAAGGCGATTCGGACGTCCTGAAAGGTCTTCTTGGCCTTGTCCAGTGTGACCACGGCTGCAGCGGACACTGTGGCGTAGTCGTCGGCCGTACGAGGCAGGAATTTGAGATAGGCCCCCCCGCTGTTTGGTGGTAAGGTCGGTACGAAGACCTCCGTAAGAATTTCGTCCGGATTCAGTACTGTTTCGTAGTAATCCGTAAAAAAATCTTCCAAGGGGATCTCTCTGGTGCCGTTGGCCGAAGTTGCCTTGGCAGTGGCTCCCAGGGCAATCAGGGTTGGGGGCGGGTCCTGGTTAGGATCGGCATGGGCGAGTCCTCCACCGACACTGGCCATGTTCCTGACACGGATCGTGGCCACGTAGTGGTAGGTCTGAGCCAAGAGCGGCAGGCGACGCCGCACCAAGGGGTTGGTCTCCAGTTCTCTGTGGGTCACCAGGGCGCCTATGCTCAGCCCGCCGTCCTTTTGTGCAATGGTGCTCAGCCGAGGCAAGGAACGCAAGCTGATCAAGCAGGTAGGGCGAACCAGCCGCTGCCTCATCATAATGATGAGGGCTGTGCCGCCGGCAATGAGTTTTGCGTCGCTGCCGAACTGTTTTAAATCTTGATGGACTTCCTGGAGATTTTTAGGTGTATGATATTCAAATGCCAACATGGTCCCGTCCTTACTTGAATTGGTGAGCCTTTTGGATGGACTCGATAATCTTGTAATAGCCCGTGCAACGACACAGATTCCCCATCATCCAGTCCTTCACCTGATCCTCTGTGGGCCGCTTGACCTCGTCTAACAGGGCCTTTGCTGCCACCACCTGGCCGGGGGTGCAAATTCCACACTGGAAACCACCGTATTTAATAAAGCTTTGCTGAACCCGATGGAGTTTCCCATTTTTGGCCAGTCCCTCGACCGTCGTGATCTGGCGCCCGTCCGCAAAAACCGCGAGGGCGATACAGGAACTCACCATCTTTCCGTCCATGAGGACCGTACAGGCCCCACAGACACCGACACTGCAACCCTCTTTTGTGCCGGTGAGACCAAGATCATACCGTAGGGCGTCCACCAAGAGACGATTGGTGGGAATCTCCAGCTCATGCTTTTTGCCGTTCACACGTAAGGTAATCTTCTTGTTCATGATCTCCTTTCCTCCATGGAGCGTAGTGGAGGGCATCCGTGATGACAAAGTCCCCCCCTCGGACCGTATTTTATAAGAAGATTTGGGCCGAAGTGCAAGAGGAAAAGCGGAAAACATTATCCGCCTTCGCAGGATGCCATGGGTGCAAGCCTTCGGGTGGATACGTAAGGCGGGTGCTTCGGCGAATTCGGCCGAAGGAGAGGAGAATGCTCCGGATGCCACGGGCGTCACCCCGGGAAACTTCATGTGGATAGAGCTATTTGCCTAGGAGGTGCGCTTTTTCCCGCCGCACATCGTTAGCGTGTTCACCGTTGTGACCAACCTGCTCGGTGGGAGGCGACGTAAGGAAAATCATCGGTTTCATGCCCCTCTTGTGCTCTAGCGTTCGGGCCACTTTCTTTGCCTGAATCCATTGCGTGTAGGGCCCGATCCGTACCCGGTAGGCGGTGTCCCCGTTCTGCGGGTTAAACCTGTGCACGGAGGTCTTATAGCCGCCTTTGGCGATCTTATTGCGGAGCGACTTGGCCCTTTCTTCGTCCCGAAAAGAAGCGATTTGGACCATGAATGCCACCGACGAGTTGGAGTCTTGGACTTTTTGGAATCCATATTCGAATAGTCGTTTCGTATCTCTCCAGAGATTACGCGAGCCTAGGACGGAGACCACCAGAGTCACTCCATTGCGGGTGGCTGCCCCGACAAAGCATCTCCGGGCCGCGCGGGTATAGCCGGTCTTACCGCCGATGGCGCCTTTATAATTCCAGAGGAGGCGGTTTTTGTTCCGCAGCGGCAGTGTCTTCACCCGTTTCATTTTTCCCGCCGCAAACAAATCGACTTTTTTCCATTTCGTTTGGACGATGGTGCGAAACGCCGGAATTTTCATGGCGTGATTGAAGATAAGGGCCAAATCCTTGGCGGTTGAATAGTGCCCTGGGGCCGTTAACCCATGAGGGTTTGTGAAATGGCTGTTCTCCGCGCCTAGCTGACGTGCCTTCTGGGTCATCATCTCCGCAAAACCCTCCACTGATTTGCCAATCCCCTCGGCCAGCACCACGCTCGCATCGTTGGCGGAGTATAGGAGCGCGCTATAGAGCAAGTCCTGGACGCTCATGGTCTGGCCCGGGCGAAGACCCAACTTCAGGGAGGTCACCTCGGACGCGCTGCGGCTCACAGGGAGATGATCGTGCAGTTGTTTATGCTCCAGGGCAACCAGGGCCGTGACCACCTTGGTCGTGCTCGCAGGTGGGAGACCCAACTCGGCCTTGCGTTGAAAAAGTACTGCACCCGTGGCGGCGTTCATAAGGAAGGCCGCACGCGCAGTCAGTTGCTTTGCGGAAAACGGCCATGCTGAGGAAGCAAAAACAGGGATGGTAAGGACAGCAAGAACGGCTGAGAGCGCTAGGTGTCTGTTAACTTTCAGGGGTGGCCATCCTCCTTTGTGGAACACTGAGCTGAAGGCACCGCCCAAGGTCAAACAACTCAGCCTATGTATGGGTTGTATATCACAGTTCTAAAATGATGTGTAGTTCTTTCTTTTAGTTGTCGGTGATGGGTTTGTCTAAAAAGCGATTGATTCGTAGGGCAAGATCATGGATCTTTTGCTTGGTACCCCGATCCAGAAGGATCGTTTCTCCACCTTTGAGGGCGAGGCGCAGGGAAGCGGTAGGAAACCGGCTTTGACCCATGGTTGAACCAGCAACGGCAAGTCCGCTATAGACCATATCGGTCCCTACCTGCAAGGCAGCAATCTCGCCGAAGGCCACAGCCAAGTCCCTCCTCTTTAATATGCTCCGCTTTGATAAAAGAACTCGCTTTGACCCCTGGTCGATGACGGTGGTTCGGTTGAGGCTAAGGAGGAAAAGTGCAACACAGAATAGAATCAGGTTCATTGCAGGAAAGTACCAAAGGGACATGGCCGTACTATCCATTCCCTGCAGAAGGATGGCCCGGAGTACCGGCACGGAGAGAAACAGGAGGGCCAGAGAGAGTCCGAGACAGAGGAAACCCGGATAGCGGGTGCCACGCCAGACCATACTAACACCATGAGAATCTTCCTGCTGGATCTGAAATCCAAGGCGGCTGATGAATGATTCGAAATGACGCGGATCGCCTTCCATTGCGTGGGCCCAAAAGGATCCTGAGTCGATAACCTGAAGGGGTCTATAGATAGAGCTTTTAATTATTGGAGTTGTTGGTGAATGGCCTCCACTGCTTGGCGGGCAAACAGATAATTAGGCTCAATGCTGAGGGCTTTTTCGAATTCTTCCTGGGCCTTCTTTAACATGCCCTTAGCCATGTAGACGCGGCCTAAATTGCAATGTGGATAGTGATACGATTCATACCGGGGAGCTGTAACAGCCTTTTCAAGCCAAGGAATGGCCTCGTCCAGCTGACCCAGGTTGATCAGGTAAGCCCCGATGTCGTTATAGGGATTCCCAAAGGCAGGGTCCGTTTCTATGGCCTTCTTGCATTCCTCTATGGCATCCTCGTACCGTCCCTGGAAGCTGTAGGCCCAGCCTAAAAAAGTGTAGGCCTCGGTCGTCGGGTGACAATGGATAGACTCTCTGTATAGACGCACGGCCGCATCCAATTCCCCCTCCGATTGACGATGGTAGGCCTCGCGAAAGATTTGCTTTGCCTTTTCTATGTTTTCTTTGTCGCCCATGGTTGCCTTCCAATACTAATTGCTATTTTCCGCCCTTCCCCTGGTCCGGCGTGACCCCATGCTTTTTCAGCTCTTTTTCTGCCTTGGACCGGATATCCGCTTGCTCGCCCATGGCTTCCCGGCGAATCTGTTCATGGCAGAGCTCGCAGATTCCTCCCCTGAGCTCCCTTACCTTCGCGCAAACCATGCATCTCTTTTTTTCTGGCTCCACGTGAAAATGTTACCCCAGAACAGAGACCTGCTACAACCTTTCAGTTGTGTTTTAGTCAAGCAGCTTTATTTGTGATGGATCTTCGAGAATCATCTCCAGGCCAAATCTTGGGTGGTTCTTAATTTGCCCTGTGATCTCTACATTTTTCCCCTCATAATTCGTTGGATCGATCTTTTTCTGTGCGAAACGTTCCAAAGCCGAGGCGAAAATGACTCCGGTGAAAGAAGCCCGCGAGGGACCAAAATTGAGAAAATAGGTGTTGCTCTTGGTGGAGTGACCCACCCGGTAAATTCTCCCTCGAATCTTCACCCGACTTCCGGCATGGGACCGGATCTTTTTAACGTCGGCCGCCTCTAACAGCGGAACGTCCGCTTCCCTTTGGGTCGTGGGGGGTAGAGGGGAGAAAGTAACCGGGTACCCTTGGCTTTCATTGGGGAGGTAGGCCCAACGCTCGTAGAGCAGGTGGGAAAATAATCCCGCCACAAATGCGGCGATGACAACGAGGATCGTTGTAGGGGAAAACCCTTTCATCGGCCTTTTTTCCAAAGACGAAGAAACTGCTGGCGATACTCTTCTGCCAGGGGTCCAGCATCGCGGAACAGGAGAAGGTTTTCATGGTTAAAATTTTCTGCTGAGGCCGTCCAGTTATAGGAACCGGTGAGAACTATTCGGCTATCGATGACAGCAAATTTCTGGTGCATGAGACCTCTTCTTTTGTCTCCCTTGCTCAACCCAGAGGCCCGACGGACATTGAGTCCCTGCTTTTTTAGGAAGGACCCCTTGGAATATTTGCTTTTCCGATCGAACTCTTGATCCAGGAGCACTCGGATCTTGATCCCGCGTTGTTTCGCTTGGACGAGTGCCCAAGCAATTTCTCTACTGGTAAAGGCGTAGACCGCTACCAAAATCTCTCTTTCGGCTCGTTGGAGTTCTCGAATGATATGGTTGGAACATTTTGCCTTGGGGCTGAAACAGGCCTGAACAACGATTCCGGCCCAACTACCGGAGGGGGCAAACGGAAAATGAAAAATGAAAAGTGCAAAAATGAAGAATGAAGATTGAAGTCTAAAAAATACGACTACGAAA
>JACZQL010000069.1 GCA_022545745.1 Deltaproteobacteria bacterium
GTAAACCCCGTACCACGGGCTTACGCCCGTGGCTTTGGGGTACTGCCTTGCAAGGACTCCGGAACATTCATCCCCGCGCTTGCGCACGGGGCGTTCTGTGGTACGGGGTAAATAGAAAACCCCGGAGTAATTGGGGTCGCGGAACCATGTTAACTGTGAATTCGGAAATACAGGTCATGGCTACGTTTGTTGGTTGAAAAAAATGTAATTTCGGTCCGGTGCGGACGAGAACCCGTGGCTGTACCGGTTTTGCGGCCCACCTATTCCCGGTAAAAATCAGCAATCCTTTGAACGACGATTTCTTGCTGCTCTGAGGTTAGCTCTGGATACATGGGGATGGCGAGTACCTGAGTGGTGACTAACTCTGAGATGGGTAAGTCTCCTTTATGGTAGCCCAGGTGTTCAAAGCAGGGTTGGAGGTGGAGTGGGAGGGGGTAGTACACCAGGGTTTGAATTCCACGATTGGCTAGATGCTGCTTGAGTTCATCCCTCCGCTCTGCCCGGATGATGTAATAATTATAAATATGGGATCTCTCGGTGCCTGAGGCGGGAAGGATAATCGTCTTGTCCTTTACCAACCCACAGGATGAGAAAAGCTTCTCATAGTAATGGGCATGTTGAATTCTCTGATCACACCACTGGTCCAGGTAACGGAGCTTGACTTGCAGGATTGCCGCCTGAAGGGCATCCAGTCGTGAATTGATACCTATAGCCTCGTGATGATACTTGGTCCCCTGGCCGTGAACCCTGAGCTTCCTAATCTTATCAGCGAATGATTCGTGATTTGTGGCCACCAGCCCGCCATCCCCAAATCCGCCTAGGGTTTTAGTGGGGAAAAAGGAGAAGCAACCCAGGTCCCCTATGGTTCCAGCAGCCTTTGGTCCCCCCTTGCCCAGTTTGACCTTGGAACCAAAGGCCTGAGCTACATCCTCGACAATTTTGAGCTCGTATCGATTGGCCAACGCGAGAAGTTCATCCATCTCGCAGCATTGGCCAAAGAGGTGGACGGGCAAGATCGCCTTAATACGAGCTTGGCCTATTCGGGAACGCTGTCCCAAAAGGGCGGCGGCCTGATGCATATCTAGCAGGCAACTGTCGGGGTCAATGTCCACGAAGATGGGGGTTGCTCCCAAGCGTGTGATACAGGCGACGGAGGAAAAGAAGGTGAAGGTCGGGACCAAGACCGCGTCTCCTGGTCCGATTCCAAGGGCCATGAGTGAAAGAAGGAGTGCATCGGTTCCGGAGGCAACTCCCACAGCGGCTCGACACTGGAGGTAAGAGGCCACCTGCTCCTCGAATCGCTGCACCGTCGGCCCAAGGATGAAGGCCTGGGATTCCAAGACCCCTTCCATGGCCTCCAGGATTTCCTTCCGGATGCTGCGGTATTGTGCCTTGAGGTCCAGAAACGGGATTGCCTGGAAGCGGTCGTTATCTTTTTTCACAGTCTCAGCCATGGATGCAGAACATCGAGTTAACTTTAATGGATCATCCTCCCGGACAGCACGGGATCGCTACAGCCTTAAGTGTTGCCGTGTGAGGGTTTGTCTTAGGAGCTCTTTTTTACCGCGTAGGGTCTATCCTTCAGGGCCGCTTCGGCCGTTTCAGCTAGCAGCTGGTCGTTTTCATGATCCAGGGCAAAGACCCGGAATTGGACCACTTTCGAGGGAATGAATTCGAAGAGGTCGGCAAGGGATTCTTTGGCAATCTCTCGAGAGGATGGATCGAAGATGTAGATTTGTTTCTTCCCCATGGCAAAGGGACTCTCCGGCCTTGGATCTTGAGTCGCCATGTCTACGCGAAAGACCACGGAACGAGCAGAGGGGGGAAGAGAATCATGGATGCGTTTTTCCCAATCCGTCCCTTCCACCGATGTCGTTCCATAGTGCAGCTCCTTTAATGACAGGGTTCGGTCATAGGCCATTTTCCATTTCACGTCTCGATCCAGGATTCGTCCCCACTCTTGAGCCAGTGTTCTGTTGCCGATTTTCTCTCTGCGCCAGCGCGAGACCTCCTCCAATAAGGACCAATCCGTGAGATGGAGGTACTGATCCATGTGTTCCAATGGATTACCGGGGAAGATCTCACGGATGGTGTCGGAAAAAATCTCCCTCAGATGAAGATCGATGGCCCGCGTCGTTCGATGGTAATAGACGTTGGTGTAAAGATAGAGCCGAGCATTCAAAAACATCGTGAGGGCCGCGTTCCCCGCCCGATGAAGGGTAAACCCCTTGGGCGATAGAAAGGTGTAATGGATCAACCGCTCTCGGTCGATGGGTCCCACGGCCACCCCGCACATGTAGGAGTCACGGGAAACATAGTCAAGGTTGTCGAAGGTATAGATGCCGTTGGTTAAGGGTTCCAGAAGTCTGAGCCATTTGGGCTTGCCGTGATCTTCCTTGCCGCTTTTCTTGATGGGGAAGGCGATTTCCTCGGGCTTGAGCTCTTCACCGGGGGCAAAGGGGCCGCTGGGGCTGCGGCGCAATTGAGCGATCAAATCCCCGAGCTTTTCGCGGATGATGGCCTGGCTGAGATCCTCGTGGATGATCCCGAAGTCCTCGAGAAAGTTGTGGTCGAAGAAGTGACCGAAGGGGCCATGCCCCACGTCGTGGAGGAGTCCGGTGATCCGAAGATACTCCTCGATAAAGGGGGCTGAGGGACACTCCGCCCCTAGGAGGCTCTTGAGGGACGGGTAGAGGTTCTTGCCGAACTCCCCTGCCAGGTGCATGGCCCCCAGGGAGTGCTGAAACCGGCTGTGCTCGGCCGACGGATAGACCCAGCGGGCGCTTTGTAGTTGATAAATGCAGCGCAGCCTTTGTACCCAGGGAGAATCGATGATTTGCTTTTCGGTGACCTCCCCTTTTCTCTCAGGCACCGTAAACTGGATGTAACGATGGATGGGATCGGCGATTAAGGCTGTTCCCTCGTATGGGCTTTCCATTTCAAGTATCGGCTTTCTTACAATTCGAAGGTCGCCTGGCCGGTCCACTGATCGCCGGTTTTCCCCATGCGACATTGGTGGGCGACTACGGAACGGATTTCACGCTGGATTTCGTGCCGGTCCGGATCAAATTTCTCCCCTCTGACCTCGGCTCGGACGGAGGGACCCTTCGTCTCACGGATCTCGAATTCCTTAAGGATATAACCACTCCCCTGGAAGAAATAGAGGAGTTCGCGCATCCAGTTCGCCATCAATTCGTCGTCGACGCCTTCCACCTCCAATGGGAGGCTTTCTTGTACTTCGACTTTGTTGAGATCCGTCATCAGGTCAAAAAGGGCAAAGGCCGAATGCGTGAGGACCTCCGCCTGTGTCTTCCCAGAAACCCTGACCGCAAGGTCTGAGGAACGCTGGATTGTACGGTAACTCGGTTTGTTCATGATCTAGGCCTCTCCAACCATGATTAAGTGAAACCGCGGCTTAGTTGATCCGATTGATTAGACTGGCCGCAAAACCAGCCCCAAAGCCATTGTCAATGTTAACCACCGTCACACCTGCCGCACAGGAGTTCAGCATACCCAGCAGGGCAGAAAGGCCCTGGAAGCTTGCTCCATACCCAACGCTGGTGGGGACTGCGATCACGGGTTTATCCACCATCCCAGCAACGACGCTGGGCAAAGCCCCTTCCATACCTGCGACGACAATCAGGACGGCAGCGGAAAGGAGCCTCTCTCTGTTCTCCAGCAGGCGATGGATACCCGCGACTCCTACATCGAAAAGCTGTTCCACTCGATTGCCCATCATCTCCCCCGTTAACGCTGCCTCTTTGGCCACCGGAATGTCGGAGGTGCCTGCGCAGACTACCAGAATCTGTCCTCTTCCCCTATGGGGAATCCGTTTGCTAATCCAAGTCGCGGCTCGGGCCTCCTGATGATAATGCAAACCTTTGGTTTGTTTTTTGAGGGCCGTCATCTTTTCCGGTGAGAGCCGAGTAATGAGGACGTTGGTCCTGCGCTTTTGCAGGGCCCGAGTGATTGCAGCAATGGCGCTGACCGGTTTGGACTCTCCCAAAACTGTCTCGGGGAATCCCTGCCTCAAGGAGCGATGGTGATCCACCTTGGCAAAACCGAGATCTTCATAGGGAAGATGGTTCAGTCTCTTGAGGGCTCGATCCACGGTCACCCGGCCTCTACGAACTCCCTCTAAGAGTTCCGCCAGTCTGTCGGTGTCCATCTCCTGTCCTTCCCTCGTTCTGCTAATCTGGCATTGATTGTCGCGCGGTGCAAAACAACGGCATATCAGGCTTGAGTTGAGTGACGAATCATAGCGTTTGAAGGTAATAGTCGACTCTTGAACTTGAAATGGTCGTAACCCTTTTGTGGCAAGGGAAGGGGAGTTCCCTTGCCATTGACTACCGTAATTCCCTGACGGGCAGGTACGCACCTCCCAATGTGAGTGATTGGTACGTCCAAGCGTTTTCGGATCTTTTGCAAACGCGCGCGATCTCGAGTCCGAAGGGAAAATAAAAGCTCATAATCTTCCCCTCCCGTCAATGAGTACCGGCTCCGTTTCCCACCGGTAAAGCGTCGATAGGGGCGGGAGAGGGGGAGTGCCTCGTGCCAGATGACAGCCCCTGTGCCACTGGCCTTACAGAGATGGGTCAAGTCCTGAATGAGGCCGTCGCTGACATCAATCATCGCCCTGGCAAGTTTTTCCTTTGCTAAGATTGTTCCTGCCTTCAAACGGGCGGTTGGCAAGCGATGGCGAGAAGTCAGGTAGGCTACCTCACCCCTCGTGAGTCTCCCTTTCGACCTCCTGAGAAGATCCAGCCCTAAAGACGAGTCTCCTAGGGTTCCGGTCACGTAAAGGTCATCCCCTACCTTGGCCCCCCCTCGAGTGACGGGCCCATAAGGTGCATGTCCTACCAGAAAGGCACTGATGAAAAAACGATTTGCTGAGCTGGTATCTCCACCCACAAGGGACACACCGCTATGAAGCGCCAGCTTCCTTATTCCTCGGTAGAATTCTTCTATATCCTCCACCTTGAAGTCAATGGGTATTCCCAAAGAAATGACTAGGTAATCAGGCATCCCTCCCATGGCGGCTAGATCACTCAGGTTGACAGAAAGGGTCTTATAGCCCAGCTCATAAAAGGAAGTCCACTTGAGATCAAAGTGCACGCCTTCAATCAGGAGATCCGATGTGAAGAGAAGCGGAGCCCTCTTTGATCTCACCCAAGCGGCATCGTCTCCGATTCCAAGGACCACTCCTCTGCCCTTCGAGGTGGATTTTTGAATCCTCTCAATAAGGCCGAACTCCCCTATCTCTCGCAATTTCATTTACCCCGTACCACCTGTCGAGAGCCTCCCCTTCGAGAGCCTCAGGGCCCTGAGCTTGTCGAACGGGCAGGTCGAACGACAGAACACCCTGCACGAGAGTGCGGGGTGCATGTTTCGGATTTCCCCAAAGGGCAGCGCCCCAAAGCCACGGACGTAGGTCCATGGTACGAGGTTTAGGGCCTGAGGGGAAGAATCCTTTCCCTGCGCACTTTTACCTGGGGTTTCCCCCTCTTTTTAAAGTGGTTTTCTTTCGTTGGTGTCAAGGGTTTTTCTTTGGCGGAGACTTTAGCGGATTTCTCTCTCTTGGGCGGAAGGGCGCAATCCAGGACGTCCCACATCGTCTGGGCTTTGACGAATCGGAGCCGGCGTCGGAGTGGTTTGGGTATTTCGTCCAAATCCTTCTCGTTCTGGTCCGGGATGATGATGGTTTTGATTCCGGCCCGATAGGCCGCCAGGGATTTTTCCTTTAGACCGGCAATGGGTAGGACTCTGCCTCGCAGGGTTATTTCTCCCGTCATGGCCACGTCTCGGCTGACGGGCTTTCGGGTCAGCGCCGATATGAGTGCTGTTCCCATGGTGATGCCGGCAGAAGGTCCGTCCTTAGGAATGGCCCCGGCCGGGACGTGAATGTGGATGTCCAGTTTCTGGTAGAAGTCCTCTTCGATTCCCAGTCTCTTGGCGTGAGCGCGGGCATAGCTCACCGCCGCCTGGGCCGACTCCTTCATCACATCCCCCAGCTGACCCGTGAGCGTGAGGGTTCCCTTACCTTTGGACAGTGAGGCCTCCACATGGAGGATCTCGCCGCCCGCGCTGGTCCAAGCCAGGCCAATGGCAACACCCACTTCGTTTTGTCCCACTTCTGTTTCGGGGATAAACTTGGGTGCTCCCAAGTAGAGATGAATGTTTCCACGCGTCACACGGGTAAACTCTTTTTTCCCCTCCGCAACTTTGCGTGCAACCTTGCGGCAAATGGAAGCGATTTCACGTTCTAGATTTCTTAGTCCCGCCTCCTTTGTGTACTGGGAGATGATACGCAGGAGCGCGTCATCGGAGATGTCTAAAATTTTGGAAGAAATCCCATTCTCTTCCAGCTGCCTGGGAATGAGAAAGGTACAGGCGATTACCAGTTTTTCTTCATTGGTATACCCAGAGAGGGCGATGATCTCCATGCGGTCCCTCAGGGTGGCCGGGATGGGATCCAGCAGATTTGCGGTGCAAATCATCAAGACATTGGAAAGGTCAAAGGGGAGATTCAGATAATGATCGCTGAAGGCGTAATTTTGCTCACGGTCCAACACCTCCAGAAGGGCCGCTGATGGGTCTCCTCGAAAATCGGTGCCAAGTTTATCGATTTCATCTAACATGAAGACAGGGTTTTTGGATCCCGCCTGTTTGATTCCCTGAATGATTCTGCCCGGCAACGCCCCCACGTAAGTCCGTCTGTGTCCCCTGATCTCTGCCTCAT
>JACZQL010000070.1 GCA_022545745.1 Deltaproteobacteria bacterium
TGGTTCATCCTGATCCTAGTTTGACACAGTAGCTTACCATCAGATACGCTTAGGCCTGAAATTTAAGGGCAGTGACGTGTTGTCTTTTTTGATAGTCATTTTATCTACTTCCTGGCCAGGTGCCAATCCGGTGTGGGTCAGGAACTATCCCCAACCACTTATTCAAAATAAAGGAGCGATGGTAGGTGCAGGACCTCAGAAGTTACCTAGACCTTGTCAAACGTAAAAAGCCGGACGACCTCTTGGTTGTCGCTAACGAGCTGGACCCGGCCTACGAGATAACAGCGCTTGTAGTGAAGCTCGAGCAGGAGGCCAGACAGCGGCCGGTCCTCCTCTGCGAGAACGTGAAAGGAAGCAAGTATCCCGTTCTGACCAACCTGCACGCGAGCCGCTCCCGTATTGCCCTGGCTATGAATTGCTCCCCGGGGGATGTACAGAGAACCTACCTTCGGGCCATGGAAAAGCCCATACCGCCCAAGATAGTTTCCAAGGGTCCGGTAAAGGAAGTGGTCCTGAAGGGCGAGCAGGTGAACCTCTACGATTTCCCCCAAATCCTCCACCACGAAAGAGATGCCGGTCCCTACATCACCGCGGCAATCTCTTTTGCCAAGGACCCGACGGCCGAGACCTGGAACTGCGCCTACAACCGGCTTATGATCAAGGGTCGGAACACGACTTCCATTCACCTTACCTCGTCGAAACACCTTTGAGAATTTTACCAGATTGCCGAGTCGCTGGGGGAACCCCTGCAGGTTGCCTTTGCAGTCGGAGTTCACCCGGCCATTGCGTTAGGGGCCCTTGCGATTGGCTCCATTGATGAGGACGAGCGGGGCATTATGGGAGGATTGTTGGGCGAGCCTCTCGAGCTGGTGAAGTGTGAAACCTCGGATCTGCTGGTCCCTGCTCATGCCGAGCTAGTCATCGAGGCCGAGGTCCTCCCTAAGGAACGTACCACCGAAGGCCCCTTCGGCGAATTCACCGGTTACAGTCTGGGGGCGCGTCAGCGTGAGGTGATGAAGGTAAAGGCCATTACTCACAGGACCGGTGCCTTCTTTCAAGACATCTCTGTTGCCCATCTGGATCACTTGCTTCTTTCCACGATTCCTATGGAAGCCAACATTTACCGCGCGGTGCGGGCAATGGTGCCTTCGGTAAAGGCGGTGAGGCTGCCTGCTCCCTTCACCTGCTATGTATCCATAGATCAACGAGTCCCCGGCCAGTCCAAGAACGTTATCCTTGCGGTCCTCGGTGCGGATCTCTATATGAAGCGGGTAGTCGTAGTAGATCACGACGTGGATATATTCAATGATCGAGAAGTGACCTGGGCAATCGGCACTCGCTGCCAGCCTGACCGGGATATTACCATTATCTCTAATATCCGTGGGTCTGACCTTGATCCCTCAGCTCCGGAGGACGGTTACATGGCCAAATGGGGAGTGGATGCCACGGCCAAACCGTCTCTTGCTACCTATACCCCTCGGAACCGTGTTCCCAAGGACGTATTCGGACGCCTGGACCTGAAAGACTTCGTTCCCAGTTCCTGGCTGACACAAAAGGGTGGGAAGCGTTAACGCTTTCCCATCGCCGTCGGCTGGCGCAAGAACTGCCGAAGAAATTCCCTTCTGAAATCGTCTCAGGGTCGGGCAGGATCGTTTCTCCTGCGGAGTTTGAGGTCATGCGCTAGTGAGGCACGGGGGAAAGCTAAGGGCAGTCTCCGGTGGTCTCGGATTTCCGGTAGGAGAGGAGCAAAGTTGGATAAATCGTTGGACCTTAAGACCTTATTTCACCCCCGTTCGGTGGCGTTGATCGGCGCATCCTCAGAGCAAACCAAGCTTAGCGGTAGACCCCTTCGCTTTTTCCGGGAGTTTGGTTATGCAGGCACCCTCTATCCCGTCAATCCGAAATACCAGGAGATTTCGGGGGTGCCCTGTTTCGCAAATCTAGCCGACATCCCTGGTGAAGTGGATTTGGCGGTGATCACCCTGCCTGCTTCTGCCGTTCCCGGGGCCCTGGTGGAGTGTGGGGTCAAAGGGGTGAAGGCGGCGGCCATCATCAGCTCTGGATTTGCGGAAGTGGGTGGTGAAGGAGTTCGCCTGCAGGAGGAGTTGAAGCGTGTTGCATCCGAGTATGGGATCGCCGTCTGTGGTCCCAATTGCTCCGGATTCGTCTACTTTCCAGAGCAGGTGACGGCATCTTTTAGCGTGGGGCTCGACGGTGGATTTCCGGAGGCGGGTCCGGCAGCCCTCGTGAGCCAGAGCGGTGCGCTGAGTTCCTATATCCTGGGAGCGGCGCAGGAGCGGGACTTGGGGTTTCGTTACTGGATCACCACCGGCAACGAGTGCGTGCTGACCTTCACTGATTACCTGCAATACGTCTTAGAGGACCCGGAGGTCGGCCTTGTTCTGGGATACCTGGAGGATGCCCGCGACGGGCAGGCTTTCCGGGCCGCCGCTCGCAGGGCTTTGATTCTGGACAAGCCGCTCATCGTCATGAAAGTGGGTCGCTCCGAAGCGGGCGCCAAGGCCAGCGTTTCTCATACGGGATCGTTAGCGGGCGCGGATGAGGTCTATCAGGCTGTTTTCTCTCAGAACGGGGTGCTGCGTGCTGAGAGCCTGGATGAACTCTTCGACCTGGCCATCCTCGCTCAGGCTTCCCGGAGGCCTCGCGGCAAGCGCGTACAGGTCCTCTCGATCTCGGGAGCCGCGGGTATCCTGATGGCGGATGTGGGAAGCGAAATGGGCCTGGAGTTCTCGGACCTCTCCCCGGCTACCAAGGATGCGCTAAAAAAGATCATGCCCCCATTCGCCTCCATCGCTAATCCTATGGACGTCACGGCGGAGGCTGTAGCCAGGCCGGACCTTCTGAGACAGGCCGCCGAGGTGATGATTAAGGATCCGAACGTGGACAATCTCGTGATTTTCTTTGGGATCGTGCCAGGGGCCCACGAGAAACTTGCCACCGATATAGCCCAAGTGGCCCGGAGCAGCGACAAACTCGTCGTGGTTGTCTGGTTTCCCCTGCCCCTTCCAGATATCTGGAAGAGCCTGGCCCGAGCCGGTGTCCCAGTGTTTCCCGAGCCGGCGCGGGGAATGCGGGCGCTGGGCAAGATGGCTCAGTACGTGGCGTGCCGGGAGAGGGCTCTTTCCCGGCAGCCCGCTCCGACCGGAAAAGTACCCCATCTCGGGTCTGAGTTCGAGAAGATACTGGCTCAGGCAAAGAATCAGGGACGCAACACCTTGAGCGAAGTGGAGGCAAAGTGCCTGTTGAAGGCTTGGGGACTTGCGGTGCCCCGCGGGGGTCTAGCCCGGAACGCTGTGGAGGCTCGATCCATGGCCAGCGGCATTGGCGGCCCCGTAGCCCTGAAGGCCTCCTCCCCGGACCTGCTCCACAAGACGGAGGCCGGGGTGATCCGATTGCGCCTTGACAGCCCAGAGGAAGTGGAGAGGGCGTTTGGGGAGATTCTGGAGAAGGCCAGGAAGTGGAATCCGGAGGCGCGGTTGGATGGGGTCCTGGTGGAGGAGATGATTGGCGGAGAGACGAGAGAGGTCATCGTGGGGGTGCGACAGGACCTGCGCTTTGGGGCTGTTGTGACTTTCGGACTCGGAGGAATTCTCGTGGAGGCCATCAGAGACTTTGCGGTCTGTCCGGCTCCACTGACATTGGACGAGGCCCGGGAGATGATCCGGAGGATTCGCGGGTACCGCATCCTGACGGCTTTCCGGGGCCGCCCGGCTGCCGACCTGGAGGCACTGGCACAAGTCCTGTGCCAGGTTGGGCAACTCGCCTGCCAGTGGCAGGAACGAATAGCTGAATTGGAGATCAATCCTCTCTTCGTGTTGCCGGCGGGCTCGGGCGTGATCGTGGGCGACGCTCTGGCTGTCTTACGGTAGGCATTTTTTATTAACAGCGGTGGTTGCATCCCCAGATCCTGACCTGGGAGAGGAGGTAGCAGCCTTCGTAGCCCTCAAGCAAGGGGCAAAGGCTACTGGCGAGGAGATCATCTCCTATTGCCAGGAGCGCCTGGCCGCCTTCAAATACCCTCGACACGTGGCGTTCCTAGAACGGCTCCCCAGGGGAGCAACGGGAAAGGTCCTCAAATCATAACTCATGAAGGAACGGCACTGAGTATTGTGTGGAAGTGGACAGAGATGGAGGGATATACCAGCCCTCGGTTAGGGCTATCGACCTACTCTATATTCAACGAGGCTCTTTTCATTGACGAAGGAGAAGGGCTGACTTTGAGAAAGTCCAGTGTATCAGGATCATATACTACCGCAATTCCCCCACTACAGTTATTAGATTCCAGGTAAAGTCCGTTCCCTGCAAAAATCGCCCCGTTGATATACTGGACCTCGTTATTTTTTTTCTTCTGCTCGATCTCAACAAAATCAGGTGTATAGACGACTCCTGAAATGTTGGCCTCGTGATGAATATCCACAATGCCCCCGGAATACATCAGGGCAGGCATGTCCTCGTATGGTCCAAATGACTCATAGCCAGAAAGGGTTTTGCCCCTCGGGTTTTTCGAGCCGCTGTTAAAGGTGGCAACGTCATTCCAGCCGCTTGTATATCCACTGGGCCACGGGAATGGATCGGAGGTGTTTGTCCTTGACGCTGCGGCGCTGGTCCAGTTATCGAAGTCAGCGGGACTCAGGATTGCCGTATGGGTCGTCGGACTTATGACAGGGTTTACATTGATCGGCACTTTGACAAACATCTTGTAGTTAGATGCGCCGTTGATCAGATTTATAACCAGCGTCCCTTTAATATTCACGCTACCGGTTTCCAGTTTTTTTGTCCCTTCGGTGGCGTCGAGTGTGACATAGACGATCCCATACATCTGCTCATTATTTTCCACTTTCGTCTCGAACTCGCTCCAAGTAAGGGTATTGCTTGTCGCTATAGCCGCCGCCTTGTAACGCCCAAAATCAAAAAGCTGGCCGGATGGATTGTCAAAATAGGTTAGGGGATCAACGCCCCCAGAGTAATCAGGGTGTTTCAGATTAGTAAAGGTCTGTTTGCTAGTGTCAAACTCAGTTGAGGTCTCCGACAACTGCCCATCACTGCCAGGTACGTTTGTGATAGTGGTAATACCGGAGTCTGCTTTTAAACCCACATGAATGTTTTTCTTGGCGTTCAATCCGGAGATGAGGTCGGTGTTCGACCAGATTGTCCCTGACTGAGGAACTGACGATCTGGAGGCATCCAGTGTAATCTTGCCGTCCTTACTGCACTGGGTATTTATGGGCTCGACGTACTCCGGGTCATAGTGATCGGCAAACACCTGGGATGATCCCAACCAGTGGAAGGGTATGCTGCTAAAGGCGCCGTCAAGTACAATTAGAAAAAAAAGGAAAGCCGGTGCCCCGTGTAATATCCTGCTTATAATTTTTCGCATTTGATTCCGCCTTATTAGGTTATGGTTCTTTATGTGGCATTGTTAAGAGCGCCAAAGCTGATATTCACTCCAGAGGTAGTAATAGTAAGGGTGACCTCTTTCTGAGTGATTGTCCCGGCTGGATTTCCACGTGAGTGAATAAAGACTCGGGTAGGGGCCTTTGACGCATCCACCCATATAAGCGCCCGTGTATTTCCACTGTTCACCGTGAGCCGATTGGCATCGGAGCCAATATCGGTTTTGTCGATAAAGGCCTGTACGAAATCAATCGTCCCGTTGCCATCAAGGTCGTTAATTGCGTTTGGCAGATCAAGACCATTTACTATTCCATCCCCGTTTGTATCCCCCTGTTCGAAGGCGTGGTACACCGACTCTACCCCGGACTCAGCAGCGTGGAGTGCCTGAACGGCGCTTTGATAATTGCCACTCACCTGAATTTCTGTGCTGGCCATTTTGAGGGTCGTACCTCCCAGTAGTAGGAGGATGGCCATTGTCCCAATGACGACCGCCAGTGCTATGCCTTTCTCATTTTGAACAGGATAAATGGGACTTTTTCTGAGACTATTTCTCATCGTTCGTTTGTCCCGTTTAGAACCCAAGATTTCTCGGAAACACTTCTCCCGACAAATAGATCCTTCGATAACTGTCGCCGAATGTTTGATCTGTATAATGAGGATCACGTAAACTTGCTCTTACCCGCAAGGACACAGTTACACTTCTGATATTATTAAAGTTTCTACCTGTGAGGCTATTATCCGGCAGGCCTACGACTATGCTGGAATTCCCGTCGGCATAAGTATAAGAGATTGTCATGAATTCAATATTATCGAGAGCGGGCTGCCAGGAAGCTATTCTGCCATCGAGGTTTGAAATGACTGCAGTCTCAAGCCTGCCAGAATTGACCCTAAACCCGAATCGCTCGCTGTCATTGTTGTCTATGACCCCATCACCATCACTGTCTACTGTGAAGTAGAGTTGAGTATCAGTACCGAGGGAGAGTGCAGGGTCATTGGTGGGTGTAAAATCATTATTCTTATAAGCGGTAATGCCGACCATATTTGAAGCCTGTGGGTCATATCCCGCCATTTGAAGATTGCTTACAATGAGATTGAGCGCGAATCTTGCAGTACCCTGCATATCCATAATCTGATTGCTGAGTGAATATGCCCTAGTCTGAGAAACAAATAGGGAATGGACGCCGATAAGTACGATCAAAGACAGGACTACCCCTATGAGTAGTTCTACCAAAGTTAGCCCTGACTCTCGTGTCTGCTTGTGGAACATACCTACTGCTTTAACAGTATTGTTTG
>JACZQL010000071.1 GCA_022545745.1 Deltaproteobacteria bacterium
CCCCATGGCTGGTCGGCTATCATATTTGACTGAGTCCATTGTTTTACTATTATCATACTACGTGCGGTTTGCGCCAGGGGTAAGACAGCATTGTTGTAGGAGCAGCGCTTAGCAGGAGGTCTGTGACTTCTTGGAAGCGGGCGGATGCCCTGCTACAATGGAAACGCGAAATTTTGGGATTATTACATAAGCCATGGATCAGAACTGGACCCAAAAACTTTCCTTCTACGATAACCGGGTGCTCTTCGGCCACGATGCGACTCCTGGTCTCATTGCCTTTGAGGTAGAGGGCTCGGATAAGATCAGGATTTTTTCTCGACAGGGGGATCAGACCTTTTCGGAGTCTGTATCCTTCCAACCACTTTTGCTGATTGAAGATGAAAAATGGCTCAAGGGGTGGAAAGGGAAATTTACCCTTGAGCGTCTCGGGGGGAGTGCGCCCTTTAGCCACGTCGCCCACTTTGCAGATTTGAAGGAGCTGGATGCGGCGAAGTCTTATCTGCAGAAGAAAAGTGGCAAGGGACTTTCGGCCCCCGATGCCCCCTACCTTTATATGGGTGACCCGGTTCACCTTTTCCTCCTCATTTCAGGCAAGACCCATTTCTTGGGCATGGGCTTTGGCGAGCTCAGGCGCTTGCAGTTGGATATTGAAACTTACTGCGCGCCGGGCTTTGAGTTTCCCAACCCCGAGCGAGAATCGGATCGGATAACGGCCATTGCGTTGTCGGATTCTACGGGCTGGGAGAAATTGATATCGGGAAAAGAGTTAGGCGAAGCGGAGATGTTATCTGAGATGGTCCAAACCATTCAGGATAGGGATCCTGATGTCATCGAGGGGCACAACTTTTTTCGCTTCGACCTGGAATACCTGGAGGCCCGGGCTCGTAGATATGGAGTGAAGTTGAAGCTTGGAAGAGACGAAAGCAACCTTAGAGGGCATCCCTCGCGGATGCAGATCGCTGAACGGTCTATTACCTACCGAAAGTACGAAATTTTTGGTCGTCACATCATTGACACTTGGATTCTTGCCCAGCACTTCGATGTGGCCACGCGCGAGTTGTCAGGATACGGACTGAAGGAAATCGCTCGTCACTTCGGTGTCGCTAGCACGGATCGCACCTATATTCCAGGAGACAAATGCAGCTGGTACTTCGACCATGAACCGGACACCCTGTTTCGTTATGCTATGGACGATGTCCGGGAGACGCGGGCCATCTCGGAACTCCTTTCTCCTAGTTACTTTGTGGAAGCTCAGATTTTTCCCTACAGCTATCAAAACGTTGCCCTGAGGGGGAATGCCACCAAGATCGATTCCCTATTTCTCCGCGAATATTTGCACCAGCGCCATTCCGTGCCGAGACCCGAGGGTGGACAAGCAGTGGTGGGGGGATACACCGAGATCGAACTCCAGGGAGTGGCAAACCACGTGCTCCACTGCGACGTTACCTCGTTGTACCCTTCGATTATGCTGGTTTATGACTACTTTCCCAAAAGGGATGAACTCAAGGTCTTTCCCACTCTGCTGCGAGATCTGCGTGATTTTAGGATCAGTGCCAAGCAGATGGCTCGGGAGGCGGAGACGAATGAAGCCAGGATCTACTTTTCTGGTTTGCAATCTACCTTCAAGATTTTGATCAACTCATTTTACGGCTATTTGGGTTTTGCCATAGGCCATTTCAATGATTTCGAGGTCGCCAATCAGGTGACTGCCAAGGGACGGGAGCTGATCCAATCAGCGGTGGCCCTTCTCAAGGAAAAAGGGGCAACGATCATCGAGATCGATACCGATGGGATTTACTTTGTTCCGCCCAAAGGGATTAAAACCGAACAGGACGAAGAAAAACTCATTCAAGGACTGGCCGCATCGCTCCCACAGGGGATCGACCTGGAGCTGGACGGGCGTTATCAGGCAATGTTCAGTTACAAGGTGAAAAACTACGCTCTCTTGGATGAAAAGGGTAGGCTTCTGGTTAAGGGTTCGGGACTGCGCTCGAGGGGCTTGGAGCTTTTCCAACGCCAATGGCTAGAGGAGATGTTTCTCCTGCTTTTACGAGGCGAGACGGACAAGATCCCTGGCCTTTATCAGAAGTATCTCGAAGATCTAGAGCAACATCGGATGGATATTTCGTTGCTCATGAAGACGGAGTCCCTACAGGATTCCCTCGATACTTATCGGGGAAAAATCAAAGCGAAAAAGCGTAACCCTGCGGCGGCTTATGAGCTGGCCTTGAACTCACAGCGTCCTTATCAACCCGGGGACCAAATCTCATACTACGTCACGGGGAAAGGGGCGAAGGTTAAAATCAATGAGAACTCAAAGCTGGCCTCTCAGTGGGATCCTGACCATCCGGATGAAAATGTGGACCACTACAAGGCCAAGCTCAAGGAGCTGTACGAAAAGTTCAAACCCTTTATATCCATTTAATCGTTTTGAGTTGGTGCAGTCCAAACAAGCACGAATTGCGCATATTGGAATCACAGTTTTGGGGTAGCGATGGAGGGTAAGCGATGAGCGAGCGGGTCGCTTTGATCACGGGGGGAGCACGCGGGATTGGGCGCGCGGTTGCCCTGGATCTCGCCCAGCAGGGTTGGTCTGTTGCCATATGCTACCGCACGAGTGAGACACCGGCCTCTGAGGTGGTCGATGCCATCCGGGAGAAGAAGTCAAAAGGTCTCGCTATCAAGTGTGATGTCTCCGATCCGAAGGCCGCTGAGGCCCTGGTGAAGCAAGTAGAGGGCAGTTGGGGGCGAATTGACGCGCTGATTAACTGCGCCGGACCCTATCACCGTGTCAACCTCTTGGAAGAGACCCTTGAAGGGTGGCACTCGATGTTTGACAACAACCTGCATCCGGTTTTTTACCTTAGTCAGGCCGTTGCCCCGGGGATGATCAAACGCAAGGGAGGGCGCATTGTCTGCTTCGGCATGGCCAATGCTGACCAGCTCATTGCCCAGCCTCAATTGACAGCCCATTACATTTCCAAGGTTGGCGTGCTTATCGTTGCAAAATCCTTGGCCCGACTTCTGGCCCCCCATGGGATAACCGTTAATACAATTTCACCAGGCTTTGTCGACTCCGGCAGTGCACCCAAGGAGGAACTGACGGCAATGGTCAATAGGATCCCAGCAGCCTACGTAGGCACGCTGGGGGATGCGGTTACTGTGGTTCGCTTTCTCCTTTCAGACGATGCCCGCTATGTGAACGGTGCGAACATCCATCTAAGCGGTGGCTGGGGAATCTGATTATTAGAGGGTAACGGCCGTGGCTGACAGGAAAGAGCATGAAAGAGCGATGGAGTTAATACGAGAGGCCATGCATCATCAAATGGCCGGAGAATTGGAAGAGGCCATCCGCCTCTACAAGAAGTCCATCTCGATTTATCCCACCGCTGATGCCCACACCTATCTGGGTTGGACCTATAGCTTTCAGGGGAGAATTGAGGAAGCCATTGCCGAGTGTGAGACCGCCATCACCATCGATCCTGAGTTTGGTAATCCATACAACGATATCGGCGTTTACCTTTTACAACAGCAGAAACTGGATGAAGCCATTCCCTGGCTGGAGAACGCTAAGGGGGCCAAACGCTATGAGCCCCATCACTTTCCCTACCTCAATTTGGGCAGTATCTACGCCGCAAAGGGAATGATCAACCGGGCCTTAGAAGAATTTCGCGGTGCGCTGAAGTTCGATCCTGATAACACAATGGCACTCGAGGCCATCAAACAGCTGGAATCCAATTTGCAGTAAAACCCGTACCACGGGGTTACGCCCGCTCAACGGCGAGCTCATGGCCGAGCCGTGGCTTTTGAGCACCCTGTGGAGTATTATCCACGACTGAAATGAGCGGGCTCAACCGCTAGTTGTCGTCATTTGTACCCCTAGATAGGAACGATGAAGTTAGATTATAGGTGCGAAAGGAAATTACCATGTCGGATGTCAAGAAGATCCCGGAGGGGATGAACACGGTGACTCCGCATTTAGTCTGCAAAGGAGCTGCCGAGGCCATTGAGTTCTATAAGAAGGCGTTTGGCGCAGTAGACCAGGGCCGGTTGTCAGATAGCAAAAGCGGAAAATTGATTCACGCCTTGATCAGCATCGGTGATTCAAAGGTGATGTTGGTGGATGAATTCCCTGAATGGGGTTTTTATGGACCGCCCTCGCTGAATGGTTCACCTATCACGATTCACCTTTACGTGGATGACGTCGACGCTGTGGTAGATCGTGCGGTCCAGTGCGGCGCTAAAATCACGATGCAGGTTCAAGACATGTTCTGGGGCGACCGCTACGGCAAGATAGAAGACCCCTTCGGTCATCTTTGGTCAGTGGCCACCCATATTCGTGATGTCACCCCGGAGGAAATGGAGAAAGCTGCGCGGGAAACGTTCAGGTCATAAGGCGGCGTAGCGACTACGGTAGAGGAATTTGAATTTCAGCTGGAGAGGATTGAATGGATGCCTACCTTGATCGAAAATCCAACCATAGTTTCGGCTGTCGGTAACAAATCCAAGGTGATCGAAGAATACGTAGGAAGAGTCAACTCAAAGACAGAGGCCTTGAGCATCGCACGCATGAAGAGTCCGAGTGGGTGGGTCGAGCCTGGGCAGCGACCGGAGTTTGATGAATATACGGTCGTACTTCGGGGCATGCTGGAAGTAAAGACCGAGAAAGATACACTCCAGGTCAAGGCAGGCTCCGCGGTAATCGTGCATCGGGAGGAATGGGTCCAGTACAGCAGCCCGAGTCCGGAAGGGGCTGAATACATCGCAGTTTGTTGCCCGGCTTATTCAATGGAAACCGTTCACCGAGACGAGTAGCTGCAAAAATTTCTTTACAATCCCTATAGTTGACGGTATCATTTAATTAGGTTCAATGGGACCCTTCAATCTATCTTTGAACCTTGTTATTGCGTCCTATCTTCTGAATTTCTATCCTGGGTAAATCTCTACAGATGTTTTTAAAAACCTCATTGGTCAAAGATTCTAAAGAGAGGAGCAAGGAAGTGGGCAGAGCACGAAGACAACAGAAAAAGAGTGTGTCCAGCGTGGTATTGAAACAGACGGTGGAAGAAAGGTCGAAATGGTGGCTGATCACCTTGGCCCTGGCTTTAGTCGCGTTCTGTTTGATGGTGATGTCGTGTAAGCAGTCACAGAAAATAGGCAACGATAAGTTCACAGCTACTGTGGTCAGCAAACACACCAAGACGCTGGGTAAACGGTACATTGAATATCCGAAATCCAAGACCGCCGAGATTGTGTCACACCTGGTGGAAATCAAGCCGGGAGGGGAAACCGGCCGTCATCAACACCCCGGGCCAACCTTTATGTATGTATTGGAAGGGACCTTAGTGGTTGAGTTAGAGGATGGGACACAAAAGCAGTACAAGGCAGGGGAGGCCCTGGTGGAAGACGTGGGCGTTTGGATTAACAACAAGAACCCCGGCACCACGCCTACCAAGTTCATTGGAGTTATTCTCAGCGAAAAGGGCAAATCACCAGTGGTTTACCTCAAAAACTGATCCTTTACAAAGGGATTTCGGATCCGTGAGGGTCATGACGAAGAAAAATATCGTAATCGATGTCCATCACCATTGGATGCCCCAGGAGCACTACCTAAAGCCTGAGCCATTCACCCGGTCGGGTGAGAGGGTTCAATGGAAAGCCGGGCGCTTTCGAATTCTCCGCAAAGGGGTACAGCTGTTCTCTCCTCCCCCGATGACGGCCAGCATGGAGGATCAGATCAAGTCCATGGACCGAGCCGGAGTGGACCAGGCGGCCCTCCACGTAGGGGTCTGGCTCGATTGGGTTAATATCAAGGCGGCTCGCACGATCAACGATGCAATGGCAGAGACGACTGAGCGGCACAAGGGCCGTATCGTCCCCGTTGCCCACGTGCCTCCCCTTGCTGCCGATAGTCGAAGGGAATTGAAACGCGCGGTTGTCAACCTCGGCTTCAAAGCCGTGGCCATGAACACACATATCAAAGGGATTCTTATGGATGACCCGCGGCTTTACCCCTTTTACAAGGTGGTATCGGACCTGAACATCCCAATCTTGGTGCATCCTGCGGGGGAGCTCCCCATGGCCCATCCCCATGGTATGGAACAGTTCAATCTCACGAGGAATCTGGGCCGTGCGATGGATACAACGATCAACATGGCACGGTTGATGTTGAGCGGTACCCTGGATCGCTTTCCAAAGCTGCGTTTTGTTTTTTCTCACATGGGGGGAGCCTTTTTTGCATTGAAGAACCGTCTGAACCCCTCCTTCTGGGATAACCGATCAAAGGGGTTTTTCGACCGCTACCGAAAGAGAATCTTTATCGACACCGCACCTCCGTTCTGGGCTCCCGAGGAGGTTTGCTTTGCGGTCCAAACCATGGGAGAAGGGCAAGTACTCCTGGGCAGTGATTTTCCTACGGTAGGGTTTCTCGGAGACGCGGTCAAAATTATCGAGAAATCGAGGCTGGCACCACAGGTAAAGAAGAAGCTCTTGGGCGACAATGCCCGAAGGCTCTTTCGTTGACGGAAGACCGTGCGGCCTTATCGAGACTCCTCTTAGGTTCTTAAACTGTTAGCAGGCTGGTCAAAAAGATCTCAGAGGCGAGGCGCGCGAAAAATCGACGAGCGGAGGCGTACTTAGGCGGTACGTTGGAGCGACTCCGCTTGGAGCGTG
>JACZQL010000072.1 GCA_022545745.1 Deltaproteobacteria bacterium
GAGGTACTCGAACCATGAGGTTCTCGAAGGGTCGGCAAATCACCATGAGTGTAGTTACGAACCTAGGGGCGATACGCGTGCAATTCGTGTAACATCAGTCCAGAATCGCATATGCCTTGATTATTTTTGTCGGATCGGGGTCAGATGAAGTTGTTGGGTTCCGAGGGTGTGCTACCACGAGGCCGCCATACATTGGTGAGTATAATCATTGGTAAGGTGCTACCAGGCCATCATATAGCCTGATACGCTAGGCGGCGGACCCTATCCATATTTTTCCCCTCGATACGTATGAGTTTCGTGGCGGCCTCGCGCCTCGGCGAGTGAAGGTCGCCCTCGTTATACAAGTGCACCATGCCCGGTTTGAGCAGGTATGTCCTGGCTTTGCGCACCTTGCCGGATTTATCCTCCGTTGCCGGCTCGACGAGCTCCCAGTCGGTCATCTCAGTCTCACCCTCCGCCTGCCCGTAAATAGCCCAAGCGGGGCCATGGTCGTGGGGGTTGCTGCCCTTTGCCCCCCTGTTGTGGTGGGCCAGGATACAGAAACCCAGGTCCGGATCTTCATAGATAACCTTGCGGTTGGGCGTGTCTTCACCGACGTATTTGGCAATAAACTCCTGGTCCTTCAGCACGTCTTCCAACAGTGCGCACACCTTCTTCCGTCCCTCCGGTCCCGGCTCGGTTTTAAGGATACGATGACACTCTCCGGCGAACTGTTCCAGCGTGTAGGCCATAACTGAACCTCCTGCAAATGGTAGCCATTAATTATGCTATCCCACAGGAATAGTAAAGGGCAAAAAATACTTCGGCGCGTCCCTCAAACCTGGGGCATTCGCGGATTGACCGGGGGGTTCAGCGCGATATTTGCCATTTGCAAGGACTCGCAGGGTGGTCGCAAAAGACACCCTCCCACAATTTTCCCTATGGGTTTATACCTATTGAACTTTCCAAAAAAACGATACGATTCCGCCTACGGTGCCGGGCTAACCTCACAGAATCCCTAACTTCGTTATCCACCAATTCCTACCGTTTTTGGGCCGAGCCCAAGAATTGTTTACGAAAGGCATAGAGTGAGCTAAGGTAGCGTGAAATCTGATGCGAGTTACGCAAATCTGACACCATATGAAGTCGGAACGAAATCAGGGGAAAATTTCCACATACACCGGTTGGACTAGAGCGGCGCGTCGCATCCTTCTTACGGCCATTGGGTTTGCGGTGATTTCGCAGCTAATCGTTCTTCTGCTCCCCCTCGGCGTTATCGCGCAGGAAGGTCCAACGGTCCTCAGGGGCGGGTGGTATCCGTGGGACCCGTACCAGTACCTCGTGGTGAAACAAGATGTCGAACGGCTCACCGGCCTGGACGTCAAATTGGTTCGGGCTGTTTTCGCTCAGATGGGTTATGGGGTGAGCTACGACGAGGTCAGCTGGAGGCAGCACCAGCTCGACGTCAAAAACGGCGCACGGGACATCGCGGCCGGCGCCTTCAAAAACCCCGAGCGCGCGGACTACGCCTACTTTTCGGCGCCGTACCGTAAAGAGGCTGATGTCCTGTACGTTCGCAAAGGAGAAGCGTTACGCTATGGATTTAAAAACATCGACGAGCTTTTTACCCGCTTCCGGGAACAAGACTTCCGCTTGGGCGTGATCAACGGCTATTACTACGGACCGGATGTGATGCGGTTCATCAACGATCCCGCCAATGCATCACGCGTCGTCGGGGTGCCTGACGACGTCGCCAATTTCGAAAACCTTTTGCATCATAAGATCGACGGCTTTATCGCGGACCGTCTGGTCGGGTCGACGCTGGCCTGGAGAAATGGCTGGCAGCTGGCAGTCGAAGTGGTGTCGCCGCCGGTGTTCTCGGAGAACATTCACGTGATGTTCAGCAAGAAAACGACGACGCCGGAACTGGTAGAGGCCTTCAACCGCAGTCTCGACCGGCTCAAGCGGAGTGGTCAATACGGTCTCATTATCCGGGAATATCTCTTTCCCGCTTTGCTGGGGGCCACCGTCGGCCAGCGGTGGTTTTTCACCATCGACATCCTCGGCACGATCGCCTTCGCTATTTCTGGGATTCTATTGGCGCGCCAGGGAGGCTACAGCCTGTTCGGCGCTTTTGTCCTGGCCTCACTCCCCGCCCTGGGCGGCGGCATCATACGCGACGTCATTCGCGCCGACGCCAACAATCCATTTCTGAAGGGCACCTTCTACGCGGAAGTGGCGCTGATCTGGGGCCTGACGCTGTCGCTGTTCCTTACCTGGTACGCCAATCTCCTCGACTACAAGCCCGCTGAAATATCCCTTGCGGTGATCGCGACGCTCATGGGGGTTTTGCTGACCCGCATGACGGTTTTTTATTTTAAGGTCAAGAGCCCCATGTACTAGCAGCTGATTGAGAAACACTGCATCACGCTATAGAATCAGCCTGGTCGGAGTTTGCCACCACGGTATAGGGGAGACCAGAAATGATCATGGAGCCTGAACAGGAACAGTTTCTTCACAAGCATCGCTTCGGCGTGCTGACCACCATCAAGAAAAGCGGCGCTCCCCAAGCGACACCGGTCTACTACCTCTACGAGAATGGGAAGATCCTCATCTCGGCAAACAAGTGGAAACTCAAAACCCGCAACATCCAGCGCGACCCCAGAGTCACCCTGTGCGCCCTGGACGAAGGACCTACGAACCGCCACCTTCAGGTTTCGGGACGGGCCATCGTCACCGAGGAGAATTTGGTGGAAACCAGCACCCGTATCTTTCGTCGCTTCCGCTCAGAGATCCCAGAGGACTTCCCTGAGTGGCTCAAGGAGCAACAGCGCATCATCCTGGTGCTCACCCCGGAACAGGTGGCTCCACGCCCTCGGTAGCCATAAAATAAATCCGTCCCCTTCCCTCATCGGATGGCTTGACAGGAAGGTCGTCTGGGCGTTATATTATGCATGTTTGCATTATGCATAAATACATAATGCATTTCCGTTGCGCCCGGAGGCTTCCATGCAAAACCCGTTCAAGTTTGGTTCCGTGGTGACGGGTAGTGATTTTGCCGATCGTCGTCGAGAACGGGCTGAGTTGGCAAAAGAACTCACCGATGGACAGCACCTGTTCCTGCTCTCACCTCGCAGGTTCGGGAAAACTTCCCTGATCTTGACGGTGTTCGATTCTCTGCATTCTCAGGGCATGATGGTCGCCTACCTGGACACCTTCCGGACCACCACGCCGGTGCAGCTGCTCGAACTGATGGCTCAGACCCTCCTTAGGGCGGCGGAGTCCCGACCCGAACGGTTGCTGCGTCTCGCTATGAATCTTCTCGGGCAACTTCGCCCGCAGGTCGGCACGGACTCCGAGGGTAACCCGACCCTCTCTTTCGACGTTGGCACTTCGCCTCGTAGCATCCTGGCCCTTCAGGAGGAAGTACTGACCCTGCCGGAACGGATGGCCGCACAGCGCAAGAGACAGTTGGTACTTTGCATCGACGAGTTCCAAGAGATCCAGCGTTTCCCCGGTGGTGGACTGGAAAAGGCCATGCGGTCCCATTTTCAGCAGCACCACCGTGTGAGTTACCTCTTTGCCGGTTCCAAGGAGAGTGCCTTGAGGGAGATGGCCACCCGCGAACGCAGTCCCTTTTACAAATTTGGTCGGATCTTTTCACTGGGTCCCATCCCGCAGGACGAATTTGTGCCGTTCCTGGAAACCCACTTTAAACGTGGTCGTTTGAGTGCCACAAGCGAGGTATTGGAGGCGATTCTGGCTGCGGCAGATGATGTCCCCTACAATGTACAGCGGCTGTGCCACCAAATATGGGCTGACCGTGCCGGCCATTCCAAGCGGATCACAGAGAAAGACATTGGAGACGGCCTCGCAACCATATTGGATCAGGACAATGCGTACTTCAGTGCCCTCTGGGATGGGCTTTCCCTACACCAGCGACAGGTTCTACAAGCTATCACCAGAGTGGGTGGCCGGAATGTGTTTGCGAGCGAATTTCTCACGGCACACCGGCTGGGCTCCCACTCCTCGGTGCAGACATCGCTACGGAAAATGCTCAAAGAGCAGATTGTGTTTAGGATTGACGCCGAGTACCGAATTGCTGATGCTTTTTTCCGCGAGTGGATTGGAAACCGTCTCCCCTAAGCTTTGGCCTCCTTGGAAAATAAGCCAAATGTGACGGGCATCGACAATCAGAAGAACCAAACTTTGGGATCAGGTTCCCTGCCCCTGGCAAGGCGAGGACCCTCCGATGGCATTCGCACTCTCGACTTTTGGGTCGAATGTTCACCCAGATCTCTGCTATCCTGGCAACTTGAGTCAGCCAATCAATGTGCCAGTGTCGAGTCTTCTCTTTTCTGAGAGTGATCCAAACTTCGCGACCTTCGTGCTCTTCGTGGTGACCCGTTCGACAGGGCTCAGGGTCATCCTGAGGAGGCTCGAAGGATGACAAACTGTTTGACCATGAAGGACGCGAAGTACACGAAGGAAGAGATACAAAGAACACCAACGGAGAGAGAATTAAAATTTCTTGCCTCAAGTGTTGAGACCAACCCCAACACTGTGTCATAAAGTGTGACTGGAGTTGAATGCAATGAAATACGTTTGGAGGAAAGCTCAACATGGCTGCTGAGGCGCAGGGTGGTGCAATTCCCATAACGCTCACCGTCAACGGCACAAGGCATCAATCCGAGGTGGAACCGAGGCTACTCCTTGTCCACTATCTTCGCGATACTCTGGGGCTAACAGGAACCCACGTAGGGTGCGATACGAGCCAATGTGGGGCCTGCACGGTCCATTTGAATGGGCGGGCTGTCAAATCCTGTACGGTTCTTGCCGTCCAGGCCAACGGGGCGGAGGTGGCCACCATCGAAGGCCTCGGGGGTCAGGGTGCGCTGCACCCGATGCAGGAGGGTTTTCACGAAAAACACGGGTTGCAGTGCGGGTACTGCACACCGGGCATCATCATGACTGCATTGGATTTGTTAAAGAACAATCCGAACCCAACGGAGGTCGAGATCAAACACGCCCTTGAAGGCAACATCTGCCGCTGCACGGGCTACGTCAACATTATTGAGGCGATAAAATGGGCGGCAGAACGGATGAGAGGTCATCATGTTTCCAGCTAGTTTCGGATACGTCGCGGCCCATTCTCTAGAGGAGGCCCTCGAGCTACTCACCCGGTACGGCGATGATGCCAAGCTACTGGCGGGTGGACATAGTCTGATCCCAACAATGAAGCTCAGGTTGGCAGCGCCCCGTACCCTGATTGATCTTGGCCAGGTACCGGGTCTCAGGGGCGTACGGGAGGATGGGGGTAACCTGGTGATAGGGGCACTGACGGTGCACGCAGACGTTGCCTCATCCGAGGCCGTACGCCGGCATATACCTGGATTGGCCACCGCGGCCTCGGGCATCGGGGACTGGCAAGTGCGCAATCGGGGGACCATCGGCGGCAGCGTTGCCCATGCTGATCCAGCTGCGGACTTTCCCGTCATCCTTACCGCGCTGAACGCAACGTTCGTTCTGGTCTCTCCATCCGGCAAACGAAACGTCGCTGTTGACGATTTCTTCATCGATTTTTACACCACGGCCCTGACCTCTAACGAGGTCCTCACAGAGATTGTCATCCCACTACCCCCTTCCGGAACCGGGACAGCCTACGCGAAGCTGGAAAACCCCGCTTCAAGGTACGTCGTCGTAAGCGCGGGCGCCCTGATCACCCGGCGCTCATCGGGGCAATGCGAATCCGCAAGGATCGCCATCGGTGGGTTAGGCAGTGGACCGGTGCGCGCAACAGCTACGGAAACGGCCCTTCAGGGGCAAACCCTCACACCGGAAGTTATCGCTGCTGCTGCATCCAAGGCAGCTGAAGGCGAGAATCCGGACGGGGACATCTACGCAAGCGCGGACTACAAGCGACAAATGGCTACCGTTTACGCGCGACGTGCCATGGAGGAAGCCGCGGGACGCATTGGCGGTACAGACCGGTGAACACTACCTTCTCCTCCGTGCTCGTGCTCGCGAGTCCTGCTCGTATTGTTCACGGACATGAGCCACAAACATGAAAAACGGAATCATCGTGAAGATTCGAAAAGGGGTAATACCATGACAACCGAACACTCGGGGAGTGGGCTCATCGGAAAATCCGTTCACCGGGTAGAAGATGCCGCTTTGCTTATCGGCAAAGGGTGCTTTGTGGATGACATCCAGCTACCCGGAACCCTTCACATGGCACTCCTGCGTAGCCCGTACCCACATGCAAAGGTGAACTCCATCAATACGACAGCAGCACGGGCCATACCAGGGGTCGAAGCCGTTATAACCGGCGAAGATATTAGCGAAAGCTTATTCATTCCAGTGCCCCAGATGGTGCGGGGCATGAAGATGCCACCCCATCCGGTACTTGCTCGAGGAGTAGTTCACGCAGCCGGTGTTCCCGTGGCAGCCGTGGTAGCTCAAACCCCCGCCATCGCCCAGGATGCCGTGAGCGCCATTGATGTGGAATACGAAGCCATGCCTTCAGTGGTGGATGTCAAGAAGGCGCTAGAGCCGAACGCACCGTTGGCCCGGGAGGAGCTGGACACTAACATCTGTTACACCGTAACGAAAAAAGGCGGTGATGTGGACAAGGCGTTCGCCGAGGCCGACCATGACGCCCGACT
>JACZQL010000073.1 GCA_022545745.1 Deltaproteobacteria bacterium
AAGCGTTGATATTGAGGCTACTAGCCAAAAATCCTGAAGAGCGGCCCGATTCCGCCTCCGACGTCCTTATGGCGTTGGAGTCAATAGACCCCTCTGAACCCTCCAGAGCGGATTTATCCCGGAATAAGCTTCAGGAATCCGATGCGTCGGGAGAACCCGATCACGATGCGTCGTCAGTCATCGAACCCAACGTGCTCGATTCGCTCGCAGGAAACGTGTTCGTGGGACGGCAGGCCGAGATGGGTCAGCTCAAAGAGAACGGAATCCTCTAAACCTCATATGGACGCCCTACGAGGAATCAAGATCGCTGAGTTTGCTGCCTTTGCGGCGGGGCCTGTGGTCGGCAAACACCTGGTCGATTACGGCGCCACCGTTGTCCATGTGGAATCGAAGACGCGTCCCGATGGCTTTAGAACCCACTATCCACCTTACAAGGACAACATCCACGGCCTCAACCGCTCCGGTCTCTTTGCCCTTGCGAACAGCAACAAGCTAGGTATCACTCTTAACCTCAAGAAAACACCCAAGGCCACAGAGATGGCAAAGAAGATTGTTGCCTGGTCCGATGTCGTCATCGAGAACTTCAGTCCGGGGACAATGAAACGGCTGGATTTGGACTACGAAACTCTAAAAACAATCAAACCGGATCTAATAATGTTGAGCAGCTCCAACCTCGGGCAGACGGGCCCCCATGCCAAGCACCCGGGATTTGGTTCCCAGCTTTCCTCCCTTGCGGGGTTCACAAACCTGACGGGTTATGCTGACGGCTCACCCCAGATCCTCTACGGGCCCTATATCGATTATATCGCCGTCAGCTATGGTGTGGTGGCGATCCTCGCCGCCGTGGACTACTGGAACAGAACCGGCAAAGGGCAGCACATCGACTTGGCTCAATACGAAACCGGTCTTCAGTACCTCGCCCCTATCCTCCTCGACTACGGGGTGAACGGGAAAGTGGCCTCGCGAGACAGCAATCGTGACCCTTACATGGTTCCCCACGGGGCCTTTCCGTGCAAAGGTGAAGATCGTTGGTGCGTCATCAGCGTGTCCACGGATGAAGAATGGAAATCCCTGTGCGATGTGATGGGCAGTCCTCCCTGGACTAAGGCAAAAAACCTGAGTTCCCGTGCGGGAAGGAAAGCGCACGAGGACGAGCTGGAGCTCAAGATTGGCGAGTGGACGAAAAAACGGGCTCCCCAAGAAATCGTGGAGAAACTTCAAGCGGCGGGGGTGCGAGCGGGGGCCGTGAACACCATGAAGGATCTTTTCACCGATCCTCAGCTGACCCATCGAGGCCAGTGGGTCGCGCTTAAACACCCGGAGATCGGAGAGATGCACTATCAGCGTCCCCCCTTTATCCTTTCCAAAAGCCCGGCTGGACCCGAAAAGTGCGATCCTTTACTGGGTGAGCACAACGAATACTTCTACCAAGAACTCTTGGGACTTTCGACAAGGGAGTACGCCGAGCTGGTGGACGAAGGCGTAATCGATTAGTCAGTTATCTCACTCCCCTGGCGCCATGAACGAGCCCAGCGAGTTAACCCTGACGGACAACGCGTGGGAAGAGATCTCACGTCACGCAAGGGACACTTTTCCCGAAGAGTGCTGCGGAATGATCCTCTCTAAGGGTAAAGCGGATGTAGTGCATCGTTGCACAAACATTCAGAACAAACTCCACACCCTGGATCCCCAGACCTATCCACGGGACGCCACCATTGCCTACGCCATGGACTTCAAGGAACTCGAGATACTCACGCAGCAGGCGGAACGGGAGGGAGCAACCCTCAAGGCTTTTTTTCACTCTCACCCGAACCACAGGGCATACTTTTCCGACGAGGACAAAGGTTTTGCCAACCCCTTCGGAGAACCCACCTACCCCCAAAGCGCCCAGGTCGTCATCTCTATTTACGGCAGCGTGGTCAAAGAGATTTGCGCCTACGCCTGGAAGTCCCTGGAAAAAGACTTTGTTGAGATCCCTCTGAGAAAAATTCCATCTCCATGAGACTCAAGGATCGCACCATCGAGGCGCGCGGATTCAAGATCCATTACGTCGAATGGGGGAAACCCAATGGGGAGCCGCTAATCCTGATCCATGGCTTCCTGGATCACGCTCGAAGCTGGGATCCCTTTGTGACCGCCCTAGAGAAGATAACCAAAAGGCCCATGTGGATCATTGTGCCGGACTGTCGTGGACATGGCGACAGCGGGTGGGTCGGAACAGGGGGGTATTACCATTTCCCGGACTACGTGCTGGACCTGGACTCTCTCATTCGTAGTTTAAAGGTTTCTTCCGTGGTCTTGATGGGTCATTCCATGGGAGGAACTATTTCCTTTGTCTACTCGGGGACCTTTCCCACTCAGGTCAAGAAACTCATCCTTGTGGAAGGGCTTGGGCCCGCTGGTTTTACCTTTGCACACGCGCCTGCGCGTATGGAGGAGTGGATTGCAGAGGTCAAGGCGTTGGAAGAGAAAAAACCCGTCGAGTATTCGTCCGTAGAACAGATGGCACAGCGGCTACAACGTAGAGACCCAAGGTTGAAATCAAAAGTGGCGTGGCACGTCGCCCGCCACGGATCGAAACAAACGAGTAATGGAAAGTGGACATGGAAATTTGATCCCCTACACCGCACCCGCTCACCCCAACCGTTTTACGTGGGTCAGGCCCTTGAATTTCTACGCCGTATCGAGTGCTCGGTCCTGCTAGTCCGTGGAAAGGAGAGTCATCAAGTCCTCCGAAAGGACGTGAAAGAGCGTTTCGAAACAATCGCGCACTCATCCATGGTTGAAGTTGCAAACGCCGGTCACATGGTCCACCGTGACAACCCGGCGGGGTTGGCTAAAGCCGTGGCGGCGTTTCTTAAGTCGAGTAGTCATTAACCCCGATCCGACAAAAAAACTAAAATATGCGCGACCGTGGAGTACCTGTTGCAAGAGTTTTAGCCATAGGGGAGATGGTCCCGTAACTTCACGACAGTGAGTTTTGGATTACATAGTGCAAACCACGCTTCGACATGGTCTGATGCTCAGCATAGACGATTTCTTCGACCGATTAATGTCGGATCGGGGTTAAGAAAGTATTGAACTGAATGTTGAATCCTGGTAGGGTCCAAAAAGAGGTCAGGACTTTGGCAAGAGAGAAAAGACTATTCTTGCAGGTAGGAAACGAGGTTTCTCATAACCAGAACAGTCAATGGGGAATTGGTGTCGTTGAGGAAGTCATGACTTCCTCTGTCCCCGGCGGCACCTGCCTAACTCGGATCCGCTTTCAGGATGGAAAACTACGTGTGTTTGATAACGATCTGGATAGCGATAGGTGTTGTTATTATTTCGGTATGCGCCGCTACTGGAACCCATCGAACAAGGTGAATGCCATTCGAGCCAAACTCTTTTCTCAATAAGGGAACAAAGACCATGATTCACTACGCAAAGCTCAGATCCCTGTTGGTAGTATTCTTCCTTATTGCAATTTTGTCCCCGACCTATCTCCACGCCGAAGACGCGATTAAAAAAGCAGGCGTAGCACTTGGTGTCACCGTAGGCAATATGATCTTCGTACCACTTAAAGTGGTCCTGGTGGGCTTCGCAGCCCCCGTGGCTGTTGTATCGTGGCTCGGTTCCCTTGGAGATACTCAGCAGGTAAAAGAGATATGGAAGAATACAACGGAAAGGCCCTACTTCATTTCCCCCGATCAGGCGAGGAAGGCGATTGGAGAGAGGCCCGATTTAACCGCAGAGTGGAATCCGGCACGTGACGACGGGGAGTGATCACGCGCCGGAGTAAATCCCTTCTTGACCTAGGCAGCTAGGTTTTTCTTATAAAAGTTCACCGATCTTGACCACGCGTCCTTGGCCGCTTCTGGATTGTAGCGACCCGCGTTCGTGTTATTGTTGAACGCATGCGGAGCTCCTGGATAAATCTTGGGATCAAAGCTCTTGCTGAACTTTTTCATTACCTCCTGCAAGGGCGCGACCCCCGGCGTAATGTTCTTGTCTTCCGCGCCGTAATTCCCGAGCACAGGACAAGGGATGTTTTGGACGGCGTCGAGGGGATCAGGGTTACGACCGTAGTAAACGATTGCCGCATTTAGATCCTTACACTTGGTGGCAAAATTCAGGGACTGCCCCCCTCCCCAACAGAATCCCACCACCCCTACGCGGCCATTACCGAAATTGATCTTCTTCAAGTAATCCACACAGCCACTCAGATCTTCTACCACCCCGTCATTGGTAAGTTTTCTAATAGCCGCGACTTGATCATCCTCGGTCTTGTATTGAGGGGTCCCTCCGAGGCGCGAGAGCAAGTCCGGCGCCAGGGCGACAAATCCCTCCTTGGCAAACCGTCGGGCCACATCTTTGATATGGTCCACCAGCCCCTTGTTTTCATGAATTACGATCACCGCCCCTAGATTCTTACCGTCTTTAGGGTGCGAGAGATATCCCTTGACGACCCCTGCCCCCCCGGTAATATCAACCATGGTTGAGGTAAGACTGGAATCATCAGCCGGAACAATGTTAGGTATCGCTTCTGCCATCTCGATCTCCTCCTTTCGTTACACTTTATTGAATAGCACGGGTTTTTCTTATAGCCGAAATCAATATCAATTACTAGGGGAAACTACCCCCGGCCACCCCGGCCCAACCCCCTCAACAGCACCCTATTTTTGCGGTTGAGCTACAGGATCCGTCACCCCAATCAAGCTGTCTCTAGTCACGAGCTCGGCCAATTGGTCTTCCGTCATACCCTCCGTGCCCTTCGGCCGTATGGGGATCACCATGTAGCGTATGTCTGCGCTGCTGTCGTAAACCTTAGTTTCAACGTCACCTCCAAGTTTCGTCCCCATCTCTGCAAGTACTTTCCTCGGTTCTTTGACGACTCTCTCCCGGTAGCTATCGCTGACATACCATTCTGGAGGCTCGCCCAGTATGCCACGGGGATAACAGGAGCAGAGGGTGCACACGATGACGTTCCGTACTTTATCGGTGTTTTCAATGACCTCCAGCCGCGTGATACTCCAAGTGTCAACGGGTTCCCCGTTGTTTGCGTCAAGGAGAGACGGGCCCATCTCCATAATCGCTGATTTAGCGTCCTTTTTCAGTTTAGCTTTGAATTCAGGGTCGACCCATGCCCTGGCAATGATTTTGGCACCGGTCATGGGAGTCCGCGCCCTCACGATTTCATATCGCTCGTTAATATACTCCTGAGTCACGACTCCTTTCTCAACCAGCAGGTTGGTGAGAGCCAGGACACGCAGCTCGAACTCGGAACCTTTCTGGGTCTTTTTCAACTCATCTTTTTTCTGCTCAACCTCATCTTGTGAAATGACCTTCTTATCCGATAGCACTCCCATCATGGACATGAGTCTTTTTTCGAAGTAGGGAAGTCCCTTGGTCAAACCTTTAGCACTCAGCTCATCCGCCTTGAGCCGGCCATCTTCCACCACCGTGACTCCATTTCTTCCCAGGTTTTCTCCCAGGGCGATCAGTCTGAGCACATGCTCGGGCTGCTGGGGCACTACTTTTGTAATGGGTTCGTGCGAATGGTCATGGCCTGCGTGTGAGTGGCCGCTATCTTTTTGCATCCTTTCACCTCCTAATTGGCAATCATCCAGTCCTCAAAGACATCGACGATAATCTTATCTTGCTTCGAGCCGTCTTGAGAAATCTGCTCCTGATCGAAACCGATGGAATAGATCGGCGGCCGTTCCTCCCGATGGTCCCTTGGATTACTGAAACATCCCCGGACAACTTCAACACTCCCTACCTTTCCCATGATGTACCTGGGGACCCTTTTTACGTCCTGGTAACTTTCATTCTTGATTCTAACCTTGTCGCCCACAGAAAATTTGTAAGTCATCTACTACCTTTCATTTAACAAAGTTTTCTCTGCCCCAACTCCTCACCCATGGGCTTTGCAAATAAGGGCCACTTCGGCGAAAATAGGGCCGGGTCATCTAATCAAGAAACCCAAGATTCGTATAGCTCAAACGGATTACCCTGGCAAGGTCCCACTTGAAGACAAAACCCTATTTTAGTTCCGTTTTCGCTGCTCTGTGCGTGATCGTCGCTGGTTGTTCGGTGATCACGGCACCCTATAAAGCCACCAAAGGGACCATCAAGGGAGGTATATGGCTGGGGAAGACGACCTATAAAGTTGGCAAAGTGACCTACCAGGTCGGCGCCACGGGTACTAAGGTCATCTATACGATTGGCAAGTATACCTACGTGGTGGCCAAGGCTCCCTTTGATTGGCCTCTAACCAATGATATCGACACCATTGATGGCCTTTCCCCGAAAGAAGCGATACGACAGGGCAAAGTCAAAAATTCTCCTTATACGGTCAAAGGAAAAAAATACTATCCCATGTCCGTTAAAAAGGCCCAAAATTACAAACAGACCGGAACTGCATCCTGGTATGGGTATGAGACCCGAAATAAAAAAGGCGGACGTATGACGGCCAATGGCGAGGCCTTTAACCCCAACGGGCTAACGGCCGCCCATAAACATCTACCCCTTCCGATGTACGTTAAGGTCACCAACCTTGAAAACAGGCGTTCCATTATTGTCAGGGTGAACGATCGTGGGCCCTTCCCCAGCGATCACAATACAAAATCAGGCGACAGGGTCATTGATCTCAGCATG
>JACZQL010000074.1 GCA_022545745.1 Deltaproteobacteria bacterium
ATGCCCATGAGGGGGTAAAGTTAGTCATTTGTGCCCGGACTGCCTCTGAGATTGAACAATCCGCAGGGGAGATCCGACAGCTTGGAACAGAGTGCCTGGGACTCGTTTGTGATGTTTCAGTCGAGGATTCGGTGGCGACGCTGGTAAAAGATCTGGAGGATCATTTTGGTCAGGTGGATATTTTGGTCAACAATGCAGGGGTGATGACCAGACCCGTGTCTCTGGCGGAGCTAGAAGTGAGAAAATGGGACTATACCCTAGCAGTCAACTTGCGCGGGACCTTTCTGGTGACCCGGACGATCCTCCCGCTCATGTTTCGGCAAAAGAACGGTTCGATTATCAATGTCTCTTCGACGATTGGCCGGGGCGCCTATGCCAATTTCGTGGCCTATGCGGTCTCCAAGTGGGGAGTTGAAGGGCTCACTCAGACCCTGGCCGCGGAGGTCAAGTCCCACAACATCCGGGTGAACAGTGTGGATCCGGGCTATGTTGCAACAAAACTCACGGGATACGCGGGCAGCCGGCCTGAATCGGTCACCGGAGTCTTTGTCTTCCTGGCCAGCGACGAGTCCAGGGGCGTCACTGGGAGGATGTTCAGTTCCTCCGGCTGGAAATCTCAGATCAAGCAAAGTTAACGGATTGATGATAGGCCCAAAAGCTCTTCGATCCTGGCCTGATCGAAGCCGATGACGGCCTCTCCGTCGACTAGGGTAACGGGTGTACTCTGATACCCCATGCCGAGCAGCTCCTTCAGCGCCTGCTCGTCCTCACGAACATTCTTGTCCACGAAATCAATGCCCTTTTGAGAAAGGAACTCTTTCTCTCTATTGCAAGGCCCTCAGCCCGGTTGGCTGAAGACTACCACTGATTTGGCCATATCAGTTTCCCCCTTTAAGCTACCGGGGGCACTCTAGCCCCGATCCGATTAAATTGCCAGCCAAAATGCAGGGTCTAACCTGCAGACCTGACAAAACGGCCAAGGCACCCCTGGGCGAGTAAGAACTCGCTGCAACCTTCACCTTCGCAGCCTTTGTTCAAATAGTTGGCTAGATGGCCACCGTCTGAGAGTATTTCGGTTCGGGGCTAGCAGATTGCCGGGGGCCAGACAAATCTCCACGAAATATCGAAATCTTTCGTAGCCCCGGACGGCGGCTTTGTGGTATCCTGATCTTTATTAGGGTGGTGGATGCCATAGTGAGTTTGAGACAAGGAGGGTAGGACCCATGATGAGGCTTTATCATTTTCCAACTTCAACCAATTCCCGGAAGGTAAGGATTGTCCTGCTAGAGAAAGAGTTGGAGTTCGAGCGGGTTAAAATTGATCTAACAAAGAAAGAACATAAAAGCCTTGATTATTTGAAGATTCATCCTTTTGGACAGGTACCAGCCTTGGATGACCACGGCTTTATTGTTTATGATTCCACCATTATCAATGAGTACCTTGAGGATGAATATCCACATCCACCTCTTATGCCAGAAGACTCCGAGGGTAGAGCACAAGCCCGTATGATGGAAGATTTTCGAGACAACTACTTTAATCCCCCATTCTTGGAACTCGTTCATGAGGTGGCCTATAAAACAGAGCAAGAAAGAGATGCGGGGATCATTGAGAGGTCCAAGGCAAAAATCATCAGTTGCTTTGACCGTATTGAGAAGGAGCTGGAAGGCCGGGAATATCTGGCCGGGACCTTCAGCCTCGCAGATATCGCCTTTATGCCCAACAACGCTCTCGTAGAGCGCTTCGATATCCCCGTTGATCCAAAATTCAAGAACATGCTCGCGTGGATGGCGCGGCTTAAGTCCAGGCCGAGCTTTGCGGAATCGGCCACTTGAAGCATTGAGATAAGATTGAGCATCCTGTCTGCCTGGCTGGTTCACCTCTATACTGCATTGGGGGCCATTCTAGCGTTACTGGCCCTTTTCTTTGTTGGACAGGCTAAGTTTCAGGTGGTCTTTTGGCTCATGTCTCTGGCGGTCCTCATAGACGCCACGGACGGTACGTTGGCCCGCAAGTTCCACGTGAAAGAGACCCTTCCCTGGTTTGATGGCGACCGCCTGGACGACATCATAGACTATCTCAACTATGTACTCGTGCCCTGCGTTTTTATGGTGGAGGCCCATCTACTACCGGAGCGCGATGCCCTTTGGTTAGCAGCGCTTCCACTCCTTGCCAGTGCCTATGGTTTTTGCCAAAAAGAGGCTAAATCCGCAGATCACTTTTTTCTCGGATTTCCTTCCTATTGGAACATTGTCGCTTTCTATTTCTATGTCCTTAGGACCCCCCATTGGGTCAATGGCTTCTTGGTCATATTCTTTTCCGCGCTAGTTTTCGTCCCGATCAAGTATCTCTATCCAAACCGTAGTCCCGTCCTTCGCGGTCTGACAGTCACCTTAGGCGCTCTCTGGGGGATCCTGGTCCTGCTGATTATTTACCGCCTTCCAGAGCCATCTACGGTTCTAGTCTTTGGCTCCTTATTTTATCCGACCTATTATATGCTGCTGTCATTTTGGCTGGAAATCAGAAGGCGCAGCGCCCTCGTCTAAGCACCCTGATCCCATAACCAACCCTTTTGCTAATTCAACTATCATCCGCTACAATCTAGCCCACCACAGGTGGGAAGAATACATGAGCTGGAACCGCCAAAGAAGAGCATCTAGGCTTCTACTTACGGTTGCTGTCCTGGTGGGCACCCTTATTTTCAATGCCTTCCAGGGTAAAACTTATGGGCAATTTCAGCCGGTTACGCCAAAATTTATATTTATTTTTATAGCCGATGGGGCGGGGATCAATCACCTGGAAATCACGCGAATGTACAACCAGCACATCCATGGTGAAGGGTTCAATATTACGGATAGTATTTTCAATGAGGGAACCCTTGGGTTCCTCACCACCCACTCGGCGGATTCTTTAAACTCGGATTCGACGGCGGCAGCGACGGCCCTGGCGAACGGATGTAAGGCCAAGAATGGGGTCGTGGGGATATGTGCAGATGGTATGAAATCCGCATCGGTGCTGGAGGTAGCAAGGGGAGAAGGGATGAAAGTCGGAATCGTAACAAATGCCACCGTCTATGATGCCACCCCTGCCGCCTTCAGCACTCATGTCATGAGTAGAAAATATTATGATGAGATCTGTGACGCCTATCTAAGCCTCGAACCGGATGTCTTAATGGGGGGAGGCCGCGATCGTTTTGTCCCGAAGCGCACCAAGGGCAGTCGGAGGAAAGATGACAAAGACGTAATCCAACTCTTTAAGGACAGGGGCTATACCTACGTCACCGATAAAAAGGGCCTCGCGGGTGTGAAAGGGCCTAAAGTCCTGGGCCTGTTCAGTTTGGGGAGCATGAGCTTTGAGATGGATCGCAACAAAGATAAAGAGCCTTCCGTCTTTGACATGACCCAAGCGGCTCTGAGAGTTTTCCAAAGGAATTGGGAAAATGGCTTTGTCCTGTTCGTCGAGACTGAACATGTTGACAGCGCGGCTCACCGGTCAGACGTGGCATCTGTGATTCATGAACTTCGTGAGTTCGACCGTGCTGTGGGCCTGGCCTATGATTTTTATCTGAAACACCCACGGGAAACGCTGATCCTGGTAACCTCCGACCACGAAACCGGTGGGCTCGCCTTTACGAGAGCTGCCAGTCGAGTAGAATAGAAAAGTCTAGAGGCAGGGCGCGGCGATTCAATCCCACCGTAAAGAGCCTGGAAAAGATCCATTCGATTCCCATCTCGATTAAACGCGCGCTGAAGATATTGGGGAAGCAGCCCACCTCTGACGATGTGGATAGGCTCATGGAAGAGCAATACAAGGGTTTCCATCTTGCCCCGGAGCTCAAAGAGGCACTGATCACAAAAAGAAAGTCCTTTAGCCCTACGTTTTATGCCTACCCAAGGGATGCCGCACTAGGAGCCATGGTGGCAGACAATACACAGGCCTACTGGCTCGGACGCGGTCATACGAATCAGCCGGTTTTTGTGGGGGCACTGGGTGCGGGGGCTCATCGTTTCCGCGGCTACCAGGACAATACGCGCTTCGCCCTTCACCTATTTTCAATTCTTCGGGCGGAAGATCTTCCCTAGCGTTGGGTTTTTTTGCCTTCTTCTGCAGCCTCAAGAATGGATTGCGCGATGGCCGGGTAACACCCGCAGCGGCAAATATTCCCCTTCATCCATTGGGCGATTTGGTCGTAGGTCGGAGAGGGGTTCTGAAGCAGGAGCGCCTTGGCCGCCATCAGCTGACCAGGCGTGCAGTAACCGCACTGGGCTCCGACATTTCGGATAAACGCGGTCTGGAGTGGGTCCAGGTGTTCCCCTGAGGCCAGACCCTCGATGGTGGTGACGGATCGGTTATGCGCATCGAAGGTCAGGAAACTGCAGGAACTGGTGGGTTGGCCGTCCACCAGAACCGTGCAAGCGCCGCACACCTGGGATTCACAGGAGCGTTTAGTTCCCGTCAGTCCGATCCGTTCTCTCAAGAAGTCTAGCAGGACCTCTTCCGCCGGTACCGGCCCACTCCACGGCTTCCCGTTGATGGTTAGCGATACATCAATGGATTGGAGCGTCCTGAGATCGTCTAATTTATTATCCATGTCCCTTTCCTCCTCCGCTGCGGACCGATTGGCTTAGGGCGTTTTTTAACAGCACACTGGTGACATGAATTTTGTAATCTGCCGAGCCCAGGAGATCATCCACCGGTTGGAGTTGTTCTGTGAGATACGGTTTTGCCTCAGCCGTTAACTGCTCCGCTTCCGCCAGCGTTGAACCGAAAAGTTTAGCTTCTAACTCTGGGAGACGTTGGGCCTTTGGCCCCACGCATCCGACGGCCAACCGAACACTGTCAATGGACCCATCGTTGAGTTTTGCCGCGGCGGCAACATTCACCGTGGGGCGGTAAAACTGCTCAATCCTCAAGTAGCCATGTCCCCAGCCGGGTGGTAGGGGGGGTACCTTGACCTGTGTCAGGAGTTCATCTGGTTGTAGGGCGGTTTCATACATTCCCACAAGGAACTCGTCCAGCGGCAGTTCTCGGTTTCCGTTGTGCCCAGCGATCCCAACCATTGCCTCGTGGACCAATAGGGCCGTGGCGGGGTCGGCGTGGGGATCCGCAAAACAGAGGTTCCCTCCCAATGTGCCCTGACAGCGGACGCGAATGTTACCTATGTGAGATTCAGCGTAGGCCAACATGGGAAGGTGCTGATGAACAAGCGGGTCTGTCTCCAGTCGTCGATGGGTCACCGTAGCACCCATGAGAAGATTGCCCCCATCCCAGGAGATCCCCTTTAGCGTGGAAATCCCTTTGATGTTGACGAGGGTGCTGGCTTCAATTAACCCATAGCGCAGGAGCAGGATGAGCTCGGCTCCGCCGGCATAGACCCTTGCCTGGTCGCCATCTAACTCTGAGACGGCTTCTTCGATGGTGGTGGGCTCTCGGACACGGAATGGCTTAAGCATGGAATCCTCCGTAAAGCGTCAGCGAATACATCGCATTAAAGCCAGGTCAATGTCAACTCCTGTCTGGCCCTTGACAAGCCATCTTACGCTGACATATACATCGGTTGAAAAGCTACCTCGGTAATTGGTAATGAGGCCTCCATGGCTCAGCAGGTTATTAAGGGACCAGTCTCGGGGCTTTTTTACCTCGCTAATTGCTTTTCGCTGAGCACAAGGCGAACAGTGTCCTTTTCAGATTTTGTGAGGTTAGCCTTGTGACAGGCAAAGCAGAAACTACCAGCCAGCATTAATCGAACAAAGGAGGTTGAGATGGCTCGTATCGTACTTGGATTAGGGTCAAGTCATGCGCCTAGCCTCAATGGAACAGTGGACCGATGGGAGGAGGCAGGTAAGAGAGACATGGCCAACCCCAAGGGTGGCGGCATACCCATGAAGCTGGATATTGAGGCGATGATCCGGGAGCGTCAGAACTGGATCGGGAAGGAACTGACGCCGGAGGTTTGGCAGCGCCGGCATGAATCTTGTCAAAAGGCTATAAACCAACTTGCAGAGCGCCTCGAGCAGGTGGCGCCGGATGTGGCGATAATCGTCGGGGACGACACTCATGAAGTCTTTATGCCTGAAGACGAGATCCCCGCAATCGGCGTATTTTGGGGGGAGCAGATCCCTCTAGTTCCTCATTCGAGCCGTGTTCGCGGATCAGCCAATGAACCTACCTTACTGAAAGGGGACCCAGCTCTCGGTCGGCATATTATTGGGTATTTGAATGGCGAGAGCTTTGACATCGCCAGTTGCCGAACTATACCGCAAGGGCGTTCAATCGGCCATGCGTTCGACTTCATCTATGGGCGGATTATGAAGAGAGCGGTACCTGCGCATGTGCCTTTGTTCCTAAACACTTACTATGCTCCCAACCAACCCACCCTTAAGCGATGCTATGCGCTAGGGAGAGCGCTGCGACGAGCCATTGAGTCATGGGAGAGCGACAAGACCGTGGCTCTGATTGGCAGTGGGGGGCTGTCCCACATGGTGATCGATGAGGCCCTGGACCGGTCGATCCTTGAGGCCATGCAAGCGAAAGACGAGAAGAGCCTGGTTAAGCACCCTGAGGAGTTATTCAATTGGGGGACTGGCGAGATCCGTAGCTGGATTGTGGTGGCCGGGGCC
>JACZQL010000075.1 GCA_022545745.1 Deltaproteobacteria bacterium
GCTGTCAGACATCGGGGAAAAAGATGACTCGCCCTGTGGAGTAACGCCTTGGGGGTCATACTCGCCCTGCGTTGAGATTAATACTCCACGGGGCGAGCCCCGTGGAGTAACAGCTCGACCGAGTTGGATTGTCTCGACCAGGGCTAATACTCCACGGGGCGAGCGCGAAGGCGCAAAGGGTGCCAAGTTCGGATAAAGAACGAAATGACTTTCTTTGCGAACTTTGCGTCTCGGCGCGATAAACTTTGTTGAACTCGTTCTGTTGTGATTTGAATTGAGGTTATAGACCGGTGAAGTGCCCCTTTTGCCATGAGCTGGACAATCGGGTGATCGACTCCCGACTCAGTAAAGACGGCGACATGGTTCGACGTCGGCGCGAGTGTCCCAAGTGTACCCGTCGGTTTACCACCTACGAAAGGGTAGAGGAGACTATGCCCCTGGTGGTGAAGAAGGATGGGCGACGGGAGACCTATGATCGCATGAAATTCATTAACGGTCTCAAGCGCGCCTGTCAAAAGCGTCCGGTCAGTATCAACACCATTGAGACCGCCGCTGACCGCATTGAGCGGGGACTCCAAGAACGGGGAGAGAAGGAAGTCCAGAGCTCCATCATCGGTGAAGCGGCAATGCGAGAACTCCACGACATCGATCAGGTGGCCTATGTTCGGTTTGCCTCTGTTTACCGTTCCTTCAAGGATATTGGAGAGTTCATGGTGGAATTGGAAGAACTGCTGAAAGAGCGCAAGGGGCTGAACCTTGGGAGGCAGGGGACGGGGACCCGCACCCAGAAAAAGGGTTAGGGGGGTCGGTTTTCCGAATGGGAGATGATCTCGATGAACGGTACATGCGCCTGGCGTTGCGCTCGGCCCTCAAGGGAGCAGGTAGGACGAGTCCTAATCCTATGGTGGGAGCGGTGGTGGTGCGCGGTGGTAGAATTGTCGGCAGGGGTTACCATCAACGCGCTGGAGGCGATCATGCAGAGATCGCAGCCCTCAAACGGGCAGGTAAACGGGCTCGAGGGGCCACTGTGTACCTTAACCTTGAACCCTGTACCCATCAGGGTAGGACACCGCCCTGCACGCCGGTCCTGATTCAGTCTGGTGTCAAGGGTGTGGTGGTTGGGATGGTGGACCCGAATCCACGCGTGTCGGGGAGAGGGGTCCAAAGGCTTCGGCAGGCGGGAATCCAAGTTCGGGTGGGGGTCCTCGAGAGGGAATGCCGAAGGCTTAACGAGGCCTTCATAAAACATATTCGTCACCACATCCCATTCGTTATTCTCAAATTAGCAGCCACACTGGACGGCAAGATCGCTACCTCCACAGGGGATTCCCGGTGGGTCACGGGGGAGGCCGCGCGGGCTTACGTTCATCGATTGGGCGTGCGAGTGGACGCGTTGGTGGTTGGTATCGGTACGGTACTTGCCGACGATCCAAGACTGACCTGCCGGCTCTCGAAGGGTCGTGATCCGTTCAGGGTGGTCTTGGACGGGCGGCTCAGGGTCTTGCCCCGCGCCAATCTGCTTCGTCAGCGAAATCCCGAACGAACCATCGTGGCCACCGGCCCTCGTGTGTCGGCACAAAAGGTCAAGGGGATCGAAAAAACGGGCGCACAGGTTTGGCGCTTCCCTTTACGTGATGGGTGGATTCCCTTTTCTGCTCTCTTGAGGAGGTTGGGTCGAATGGGATTCCTGAGTGTCATGATTGAAGGGGGAGGGGCCACTGCCGCACGGGCCTTGAAGGAAGGGGTTGTGGATCAGGTGGTGTTCTTCTATGCACCCAAGATCATTGGCGGCGAGGGCAGGGAGATGATTGACGGTTTGGGGATCAAAAAGATGAGCCGGAGCAAGACCATCAGGGAAATGGAGACGAAGAGGTTTGGCCAGGATATAATGGTCACAGGATATATAAACAAGTAAAAAGTAAAAAGGTAAAAGGAAAAAAACAGAGCGCAGACTGCAAAGCGCATAGCGCAGAGCGGAACAGAAAACAGAGCAAAGGGCGACGCAGAAAAAATTAAAAAGGCAAAAGGTAAAATAAAACATCTATTAATCAATGGGCGACAGTCAATTCACGAGCGACCTATGACTAATTGCCATTAACCATTAACGAATAACCTAATAACGAGTAACAATTAACGAACAACGATGTTCACTGGACTCATTGAAGATGTGGGTACGGTTAACCGATGGCAGCTTGGCGGAAGGGCAGGGAAACTAACCTTCAGCACCCACCTCCCCGCGCGGGATATCAAGTTGGGTTCCTCCATTGCCGTCAACGGCACCTGTCTGACGGTGGTGACCAGATCCAAGGGCCGTCTAACGGTGGATGTCTCACCAGAGACTCTGGCACGGACTAACTTGAACGAGGTCGGTGTCGGGGATCCCGTCAACTTGGAGCGTCCCCTCAGATTAATGGACCGTCTTGGTGGTCATCTGGTTACCGGGCATGTGGATGGAATAGCGACCGTTAAGGCCATTCAAAAAAGGGGAGAATTCACTTTCTTTGAACTGAGAGTTCCCAAGCCCATTTATCGGATGCTCGTCCCCAAGGGTTCTGTTGCCTTGGATGGGGTCAGTTTGACCGTTAATGAGTGTGCAACCCAGTGTTTTTCCATTGCTATCATTCCATTCACGCTCCAGCACACTAATTTGCACAGGCGTAGGGTTGGTGATAAGGTCAATATCGAAACAGACCTAATTGGAAAATACGTTCAGCAGCTTCTCAAACCAGGCAAATCAAGCAAAACCAAAAGAATTGCGTAGAAAACGATTGCCGGACAGCGAGGATTGAGCCGTGCCGAAATCATCCATTGAGGAAACCCTCAAATCACTGCGCGAGGGGAAGATTGTCATCCTAGTGGACGAGGACTCACCGGAAAGTGACGGTACCTTTTTCCTTGCAGGCGAGAAGGTGACGCCAGAGGCGATTAATTTTTTACTCAGTTATGGCCGTGGCGGGATCATCTACCTGACCTTGACGGAAGAGAAGATGAAGGAGCTGGGTATCCTCATACCGGCCCAGCCAAACGTGCCTGCCCTCAGTGCGCCCATCGGGGTCCCCATCGACGCAAAGAGCGTGTCGGGTTTTGGTGTCTCGGCCGCAGGCAGGGCGCAAACCATTAAGACTGCCGTGAGTGTAGGGGCAAAGCCAAGGGACCTAACCGTGCCGGGCAATGTCTTCCCCGCCAAGACTCAGGCAGGCGGTGTCCTGGTGAGGACCGGTCACACCGAGGCCTCAGTGGACTTGGCTCGCCTGTGCGGGTTGCAGCCCGCAGGAGTCATTTGCCGGATCTTGAGGGAAGACGGAACCATAGCCCTGATGCCTGATTTGGGAAAAATCGCAGTGAAGCACAACCTGAAAATCGCCTCGGTGACCGATCTGATTGCCTATCGTCTGCGCAGCGAGTTGCTGATCGAGCGGGTCGGAGAATCTGTCTTTAATACCATTCATGGCACTTTCAAGGCAATTGCCTATCGGACCCATGTGGATTCCAACGAACACCTGGCCCTGATCAAGGGCGAGATCCCTACCAGGGGAAGTGTCCTGGTACGGATGCATTCGGAGTGTCTCACAGGTGACGTCTTTGGCTCGGAACGCTGCGATTGCGGGGATCAGATCTTTCAATCTCTCAAATTGATCAGCGAGGTGGGTAAGGGTGTTCTCATCTACATGAATCAGGAGGGGAGAGGTATCGGGCTGACCAATAAGATCAAGGCCTATGCCCTCCAGGACCAAGGCCTGGATACGGTGGAGGCCAATCTCGAGTTGGGGTTTAAAGAGGACCTGCGAGACTATGGAATTGGCGCCCAGATACTACGGGATCTTGGAATCCAGAAATTGAGATTGCTAACCAATAACCCACAAAAGATTATCGGACTCCAGGGTTACGGTCTCACCGTGGCGGAGCGTGTCCCCATAGAGATCACACCGCACAAGTCCAACATCGGTTATCTTCGTACGAAACAGGAAAAGTTGGGCCATCTCCTGTCCAAGGTGCAAGACCATCACGAAAAGTAGCGTTTTTTCCTGAGGGTGGACCAACATGAGGGTCATTGAGGCCAAACTCGATGCAGCCGGATTGAAGTTCGGGATCATTGTAAGCCGCTTCAACGACTTCGTCACGGACAAGCTCCTGCAAGGGGCGCTGGATGGCTTGAAACAGCATGGGGGTGAGGAGAAAAACATCGACGTCGTGCGGGTCCCAGGCTCATTTGAGATCCCCTTTCTTGCCTCCAAGATGGCGGCCAGCGGAAAATACGACGCCATTGTTTGTTTGGGAGCTGTGATCAAGGGTGAGACGGCCCACTTCGAGTATATTTCGGGGGAGGTGACGAGGGGGATTGGCCACGCGATGATGGAGCATCGGATCCCCATCGCTTTCGGTGTCCTGACCACTTACACCGTGGAACAAGCAATGGAACGGGCGGGCAAGGAAATGGATAATAAGGGATTTGAAGCGGCGCTGACAGCCATCGAGATGGTTTGCCTGAGTAAAGAAATTTCATAGAAGTGTTAACTTCAACCCTTGGTCAACGGTGATGGGTGTTTCGTCACCAAGAACCGAGGGTATCGGTCATTGAATAGGATATGGGTATTAGGCGTAGAGGTAGGGAACTTGCCCTACAGGCTCTTTATCAGATCGAGATGACCGGGGACGCCTCACCGGCGCCGCTGGAACTCTTTTGGAGCTATTTTGAGGGAAACGTCAAAGCGAGAGATTTTGCCCGCCGTTTGGTTTCTGGAGTGGTCATGCATCGAGAGGAGATTGACCAAATCATTGAACAATCCACGGATCATTGGAAGCTTAGCCGAATGCCCAAGGTGGATCTCACCATCTTACGTCTGGCTAGCTATGAACTATTATTCTGTCCTGATATCCCGCTGAACGTCAGCATCGATGAGGCCATTGAGGTCAGCAAGCGCTTCAGCTCGGAGGATTCAGCCACATTCATCAATGGTGTGCTGGACCATGTGGCCACCTCAAGCGGGGCCAAAGATTAGCTTCAGATCAAACTCCAGGTAGGCGCAGGTCGAACCATGGACGAAAAATACCAACCCGAAGAGATTGAACAGAGGTGGCAGAAGATCTGGGAGGATAACAAGAGCTTCCGGGTGACGGAGGACTCTAAGCTTCCCAAGTACTACCTCCTGGAAATGTTTCCTTATCCCTCCGGCGAAATTCACATGGGCCATGTGCGGAATTATTCCATCGGGGATGTCATTGCCCGCTATAGGAGGATGAGAGGCTACAACGTATTGCATCCCATGGGGTGGGACGCCTTCGGACTCCCCGCGGAAAATGCGGCCATCGAGCGAGGGATTCATCCGGTCAAATGGACCATGGAAAACATTGCCACAATGCGGCAGCAGCTGAAGAAGATGGGGTTCAGCTACGACTGGGATCGTGAATTCGCTACCTGCGAAGAAGGATATTACCGTTGGGAGCAGCTCATTTTTCTGGAGATGTACAAGCGGGGGTTAGCCTACAAGAAACTATCCACGGTGAACTGGTGTAATCAGTGTCAGACCGTGTTGGCCAATGAGCAGGTGGAGGAGGGTCGGTGCTGGCGGTGTGAGCATGAGGTTGGGACCAGAAAGTTGGACCAGTGGTTCTTCCGAATCACACAATATGCGGATGAGCTGCTCCGGGATTGCGACACCCTCACGGGTTGGCCCGAAAAGGTCCTGACAATGCAACGCAACTGGATTGGCAAATCTCTGGGGGCTGAGATCAACTTCCCCTTGGAAGACAAAAAAAAGGGGAAGCTGAAGGTTTTCACCACCCGTCAGGATACGGTCTACGGTGCCACCTTTGTCTCCATTGCCCCGGAACATCCCTTAGCCTTGGAGCTTTCCCGTGGTAAGGACGAGGAGAAGGAGGTAAAGGAATTCATCCAAGAGATGAAAAAGGTGAACCAGGCTCGACGGGAAGAGCCCGATCTTGAAAGAGAGGGGGTCTTCACCGGAGCCTATTGCTACAACCCCTTCAGCGAGGAAAACATCCCCATCTATGTCGCGAATTTTGTTCTCATGGAGTATGGAACTGGAGCGGTCATGGGAGTCCCGGCCCATGATCAGAGAGACTTTGAGTTTGCTGACAAGTATGGATTGCCCGTGCGGATCGTTGTTCAACCCGAAGCAGAGGAAGCGTTGGAGGCGGCCCACCTCGCCGAGGCCTATGTGGACGAAGGCATTTTGGAGGCCAGTGATCACTTCTCAGGCTTTTCGAGTGAGGATGCCCGAGAGAAGATTGCCGCCTTTCTCGAGAAGAAGGGATGGGGTAAGGGGACGGTTCGGTATCGGTTGCGGGACTGGGGAATCTCCCGGCAACGTTATTGGGGGACGCCCATCCCGATCATTTATTGTGACGCCTGCGGAATTGTTCCGGTTCCCGAAGAGGATCTCCCGGTGGTTCTACCCAAGGACATCGAGCTGTCTGGAGAAGGGGGATCGCCCCTTGTCAACCACCCGAAGTTTATCCAGGTGACCTGTCCGAAGTGCAAGGGGAGCGCCGGGAGGGAGACCGATACCATGGATACCTTTGTGGAGT
>JACZQL010000076.1 GCA_022545745.1 Deltaproteobacteria bacterium
AGATGAAAGGAGTTGCGGCACGGACTTGGGAGTTTTCCACTGCAGATATTGAGGGTGACCCGAAAAGATCCTGGAAGTCCTGCATTTGGGACCTGCGAGCCTGGGTTCTTCCATCTTATCGTAAATAGGCGTATCGTATATAAAGGGAAGGGTTGAGTTGGTCTTGGTTAGCGGTGCCGCTCACGGAGAGCGTTCTACGCCCAGTCATAGGTCCCCGCACAGAAAAATCCACGAAAATCTTTAAGAATAGATGAGAGGGTGAGAAAAATTGGTGGAGCGGAATTACGGGGTTAAATACCAAAATAAGATCCGAAATCGGGAGGACAGTCGGATCACCATCATCAAGCCGTGCATCCTTAGGAGGTTTTGATGCCCAAAACTCAACTCACTCTGTACTACTTGGCCACCTATCTGCTGTTTGGTGGTTTTGGGTTTTTGCTGACCCCCCGCCTAGCAATGAAACTGCTTTTATCTGATGCAGACTTTGACACAATGATCCTTCGAGTCTTGGGCATGTTTATGATCGGATTGGGGTTTCTCATCGTTCAGGTAATCCGACTCAGAGTGAGTGTCTTGTATGGTTCAACTTTGATCATGCTTGTGGTTTTTTGTATCTGCCTCACCGCGTTCTTTATGATGACCTACAATCTATTCTTTTTGACCATGCTAGTGGTAGTGGTGATAGGAGTTGTGCTTACAAGTTGGAGTCTGTTTGAGGATCGAAAGGGCAACGTAAGCTAACAACTCATTTCCTGAACCAAAAGGCCACATCTTGTCAATCCAACGTTCATTAAATTGAACCACGCTTCGCTCTCCTGAAAAACCTGCCAAAGTGTCTGACCCTTTTACTTCCAAGTCCGTCCAAGATGAAGAAACACGTGCACGATGGCATAGCCGGTGCAATATTGACAGGCGGCGCCCTACTGGCCTACTATGTCGATCCTCTTTGGTTACTCGTACCCGGTTTGTTGGGGGTTACGTTGCTACAGAGTGCTTTTACTGGTTTTTGCCCTGTATACTGTTTACTAGATTGCGTGGGTGTTCCGGAATAGTACCGGAGCGTGGTTTCCAGTGACCGGTGCGGCTGGAATAGGTCTTTATATCACTTGAGGAGGTGCGGGTCGTGAGCACGAAGACTGTCGGACTACTTTACCCAGGTAATATGGGCGTTACCATTGGCGCCGCTGCCGCTGCGGGTGGTGCCAGCGTGATTTGGGCTTCGCAGCGGCGTAGCAAGGCAACTCATGATCGGGCCAAGAGGGAAGGGTTGACTGATATTGGTAATCTAACCGAATTGGTTCGGTCAAGCGATGTTATCCTCGCTGTGTGCCCGCCCCATGTCGCTCCGGAAATTGCCCGGACCGTAATGAGAAACAACTTCAGTGGGATCTATGTGGACGCCAACGCAGTCTCACCGGCCACCGCGACACAGATATCTGAGACGGTGACCGAAGGTGGCGCAGGTTTCGTGGATGGCGGTATTATCGGGCCGCCCGTGAGACGGATGGGAACCACGCGTCTCTATCTCTCGGGCGCGAGGTCCGCAGAAGTGGCTGCGATATTTTCGGGTAGCCTGCTCGATGCCAGGGTCCTGGGCGACCAAGCAGGTCGTGCCTCTGCACTCAAGATGACCTACGCTGCATGGACCAAGTGTAGCGACGCACTGGTTTTGGGAATCCGAGCACTAGCGTCAATGGAAGGGGTTGAGGAGGCTCTGATCCAAGAATGGTCCCTCTCCCAACCTGAGCTTTCACCCTGGAGCGTTAAAGCGGCTGAGTTTTCAGCGCCTAAGGCATGGCGTTATGTGGGCGAGATGAAAGAGATCGCGGCGACCTTCGCGGCCGCTGGCCTACCGGCGGGCTTTCACATGGCCGCCACCGATATTTTTGAGAGGTTGGAATCGTTCAAGGATCACACCAATCCGCCGCCCTTGCTAACGGAAGTTGTAAATGTCCTCTGTACCTCCGGAACGAAGCGGCATAGCACGATGTAGAAGCGTTTTTTTATGGGTCAGTCTTTGGCGATCCACTATTCGGTTAGGCTTAACTGAGGGATCGAAGGGGGTCGGAGGGCTGAAGGCAGTTGGTTACCAATCGCCTGTTAGTTCGCGTGGTGTCGGCAGTGCACCGGGCGCTCTACCGGGTCTCAGGAGGATTACTCGGTGCCAATGTTGGAGCGCCGGTTCTCCTACTAACGACCTTGGGTAGCAAGAGTAAACAATCCCGAACCACCCCGTTGCTCTATCTCGAGGAGGGCGACCGTTGGATTGTCGTGGCATCAAATGCGGGAGATGACCGGCATCCGGACTGGTGGCCGAATCTCGAGGCTAATCCAGTAGCCCCGATCCACATAAAAAGGAGGGTCAGCCAAGTCCGGGCGAAGGAAGCCACAGAGATGGAAAGGGACAGCCTGTGGCCTCTCCTGGTTGGGATGTACTCGGTATACGATGACTACCAGCGGCAGACGTCAAGAAAAATCCCCATTGTCTTTCTGGAACCCTTCTCAAAAAGAACTGTAACAGAGTGAAGGTCTCGGCAGACCTGGAGGTACGGTGTGGATCTCATGCAGGATATTAAAGCCTCAAGCCACGTTTATAATAACACGGCTCACCCCGTTGGGACTCTACTCTAAACAATATCATGCATGCACTGTATGACTGTTTCATTGGCCCAGGGGGATGAAGACCTGGGTGCCATGTGGGGAGAGGAAAAGACACGTGAGTACCTTGAAAAGGCAGGCTTCAAATCCAATGAGACCCATGAGCTCTCTCACGATATTCAAAACAACTGGTATGTTGTCCGAAAATAAACCATCTATGGTGCACCGGACCTGCCATGCGAGCAACTAGGACAGATTTTGTTTCACTGTAGGCATTAATATTTTCTAAGTAAATTAATAAGTCAGAACAGTATTATTTATCTTATACATGAAATATCAAGTTGCTGGCTTGACCTGTTACAAGAAAGAAAAATAACGGAAAGCCAGACACCACGGTTGCCAGATCAGTAGGCGTTACCTTTAGGTTGAGTCATGGCAGATCGATTCACTGTACTGGAAGTATTCAATAGCGAAGTAGAAGCCGAAATTTCACGGGCGCAACTGGAAGCCTCGGGGATCGAGGCCTTTGTGTCTAAAGACGACGCGGGTGGTATGAGACCCCATCTGCAGTTGAGTCAAGGTGTTCGACTTTTGGTCTCTCAGGAAGATGTGGATGCGGCCAGAGAGATACTCCATAAAGAAGGCTCTAATCAAGAGTCAGATCTTGCTAACACTGAAACATGGCAGTGCACAGAATGTGGTGAGACGCTCGAAGCTCAATTTACTGAATGCTGGCAATGCGGGACAAGCCGCTCGAAGGAATAAAAACGATCATCCTCCTCCCCAGCACAGTAACGGTTTTCATACCAGGGGCGATTGTCCCGTTTACCCCGTACCACCTGTCGAGCCTTCGTCCCGAGCTCAGGCCGAGGGGAGCCTCCCCTTCGAGAGCCTCAGGGCCCTGAGCTTGTCGAACGGGCAGGTCGAACGACAGAACGCCCCGTGCGTGAGCACGTGGTACGGGGTTTACCCACAGTTGGTTTGCCTGGCTGCGGGCATGGAATCACGGGAGTGATGGGCAATGAGAACTGCGTGGGGTGGGTGAGAACTCGGATTAGGCCACTTCTTCTGTTGATTCAGTCTCAGCTGAATTCTTGATGACCGTGGATATGCTGGGAACATCTTTCCAGTGGGTTTGGATCATCTTCGCGCGGTCTATGACCTGCTGAAGCAGTTCCTTGCTTTGGGCCTCTTTTTGCGCTTCTTGCTTCTTTGGATCAGTTGAGAAGAATCCGATGGGTTGAATCTCAAATTTTTTCAGGCGCTGTTGCATCTTTTTCAAGGCATCCGCGGGATGCCTCAAGAACTCAGAGCCTCTCACCCGGATAAAATTCCATCCCAAACGCTCGAGAGTCATCTGGCGATGTAAAGAGGCCTCAAGCTCCTCACGGGTAATCTCTCGGTCCCCGTCACACTGTATGGCAACCCGGTTGCCTTTCTCTCCGATGACCACTATATCCAAGACGAATTCCCCCACCTCGCAACCGATGGTGGTGCTGTATTTTGCTTTTGTGAGATCCTCGTAGACCTGCCGCTCTAATTCTGAATTGAGTTTGCGCTCGGACTTCTCAATCTTTTTGGAGCGGAGCCCGTCGGGGTTGTTGGCATGTTGTATCAGCTTTAGGCGCAGATCATTGGTTTTCAGATCTCTTTCCGGTTCCAGAGAATAGATGACCCAAAACTGGTCTCTCGCTCGGCTGGCCGCGACGTTGAAAACCTTCTGCACGTCGTCGCTGGAACGCAGGTGCAGTGGTTTTCCATTTTTGGCTGGGCTGCTGACCATGGACAAAAGAATAACGTCCCGCTCATCTCCCTGAAATTGCGCCGCGTTACCACACAAGACACGGCGTTTCTGATATTCGGAAACCGTCATCCGTCTTCGAAGCATGGAATCGATATAGACAGCCTGGTCGGTTCCCACCAAAGAGATGACTCCAATGGTGGAATTCTCGTATTGCTTGAAACGAGTCAACGCGAGAATGAGGGACACGATCTCCAAGGCTTCTGCCTGGTTTACCTTGTCGTCGTCCTCTCCGTTTTCTACATAACGAGGTACCAGCGCCGGCCGCACCGGGCTGGCGGAGGCTTCTCGTAGAGGTTGGATCTCCTGGTTATAGCAAAGCTGGTTGCTGAACTGAATGATGTCGGGAACGCAGCGGAAGTGTTCCAATAGGCGGATGGTTCCACCAAAGGATTGCCGGGCCAGATCATAAACCGAGGATTTGGCATCATAGAGCTTTTTATTGGGAATATCCACCAGAATTTCATCGATGAGCTCATGCATCTGGTCCGTTCGAAAGCCAACGGCGTAAGGACTGACCTGTTCATGGTCGCCCACGACCACCACTTCCTTTGCCAAGGCAAAGGCAACCAGACCCAGGACATCACATTGGCTGGCCTCGTCAATGATCACCACATCGAACTGTGACGTGGCTATGTCAAAGCTTTCCACAACACGGGAAAGAGGCATGATCCACACGGGGACGGCCTCACGGCATTTGATGAGAGTGTTTTTAGCCTCTTCCTTGTATTCGCGAACATGTTTGCCGGTACCCTTCCCGATTTTCTTATGAAGACCAAGCCACCCATTTAGGGCCTGTTGCTGTTCTAACCCTGTTCGCTTCAGTTGGGCCAACCAGGCTAACTTCTCAACATATTCGGCGGTGACCTCCTGAGTCTCCTCTTTGAGGTCGTTGAGTTGAGATTGCAGCTGGTCCAGGTCGATTTTTGCCCGTTCCTCCAAAAGCTGTTCCCAGTGACGATGTCTCCATGCCTCGTTTGGATCTCCCGGACATTTTCCAGAATTGTGGGGAGACTTTCTGGCCGCCAGGCCATCCACCCACGCCGGGGCCGGCTCACGGAGCTTTTCCAGGAGTTCTTTGCGACGTTGATGATCCTCTTTAAGATCATGCAGATGCAGTAACTTTTCCCAGGACTGCCGGTAAATGTCGAAATCCGGGCGCCGAAGCCCTGAACGAAACTGTTTGATCAGTTCGTAGGAGGCTTCCTTTCGATCGAAGCCATCCAGGTATTCTACCCAGGCGTCCTGTCTACTTTCCAACTGGTACCACCGGATGAATTCCATGCGAGCTTCCAGGACCGGAAGGAGAAGGTTTTCAATGGCCGTGCGTAGAGCGCCCTCTTCCTGCTTTTGGGAGAGTGCCTTCTTTAGGAATCGTTCCCAATCGAAACCGGACTCCATCAGCTCTTGCTGGAATTCGCCCCATTGGTGCTTATACCAGCCCATGGCATTGCGCATTTTCTTAGTGGCAGTTTGGAGTTTCTGCTCAGGTTGTTTGCCAAGATCCCCATCCGCGATTGGGTTGTGATGCAAAAATTCGAGCTGGCGGTTCCATCTCTGATGCAGTGATTCTCTTAGGGCACGGATTTCCAGGAGATTGGCCAGTGCCCTGAAATGCACTGCTTTCGTAGGTTTACCCGAATCCACCTTCGCGTTCTCAACAAATTCGTTCCAGTCCCGATGTAGAAAAGATAGGATCCCTTTGAGCTTTTTGCCTGATTCCAGGTGTTTCAGGATGGCCTGGCAGATTTTGAGGTTTGCCGCATCCGATTGGAAAGAATTGATTTGGGGCCATGGGTGAGGACCAAGGCCTCTTTTTCGGGAATCTCCTTGCAACAGTGATCCACTAAATCGATCAGTTCATACCACGGCTTTTGCTGTTGCTCCGGTAGGCGACCGATCTCCAAAAACTGGTTGACCCATCGCTGATCTGCATCAAAGACCTCCGCTGCAGTTTGAGCCTTTCGTGCGAGGTTTTTTAGTGTTTCCTCATCCTGATCGTTTTTGGTCCAGAACTCGGAACCTATGTCAACCTGGCTGTTCTTTCGTTCCTTGATCTGGTCGACGTGCTTGGCGAATGTCTCAGGATCGGGGAGATTATTCGGATCAGGTAATAGG
>JACZQL010000077.1 GCA_022545745.1 Deltaproteobacteria bacterium
CACCACCATGACATTATTGTGCGTGGCAGCCAGAAGGCGGATGATCTGGGACTGAAGGCGATTGGTGTCCTGGTATTCGTCCACCAGGATATAACGGTAGCGGTCGGACAGATGGCAGCGCACCTCTTCATGGTCCGCGAGGAGATCCCTGAGTTGGATCAAAAGGTCGTCATAGTCCAGTAGGATTCTTTCCCGCTTATAGTTCGTGTAGCGTTCGCATAGGGTGAGGAGGTCATCGAGGGACTCATAGAGGTGGGGGTAGTCCCTCTCGATGAGTTCCGCGATGGTCATTTGCTTGTTGAGGGCCATGCTGTGAATCTCCGCCACGGTTTGCTTTCGGGGGAAACGCTTTTCCTTGGTATTGAGTCCCATTTCTGCGCGCAGGTGTTGTATAATATCCTCGCTGTCCGTTCGATCCATGATGGTAAAGGCGCTCGCAAGGCCGATTTTCCGTCCGTATTGACGCAGGACCATATTGGCAAAGGAGTGAAATGTTCCACCGGCCACTTTTTCACAACGGTTGTCGATGAGGAGGCTAGCCCTCCTGAGCATTTCCTCAGCAGCTCGACGGGTAAAGGTCAGCAGCAAGATGGATTGAGGGTCGATTCCCAGATCCACCAGACGGGCCACGCGGTAGACCAGAGTCCGCGTCTTGCCTGTCCCAGCGCCGGCAATCACCAAAAGTGGCCCCTCCATGGCGGTCACCGCAGAGTGTTGTCCTTCGTTGAGTTCCTGTCGGTAATCGATGCCCGAGGGGCTACGGGGTGATTCGCTGTTTCTCTTTAAAAGATATTTCCGCGCCAAGTGAGCTCCTCCGATAGCAACTAAACCTACTAATTTTCCGTAACAGGGGCAAGGTGTTGTGAGAGAGGACCGGTTCCATGGAGGCTTTTTGGAGAGTTGAAGTCCTAGGCAAAGAGTGTCAAATTTGGCTGGGCACAGGGTAATCCCTATTTGGGTCGATAAAAAACCAAAAAGGAATAGCGATGATAGGACAAAAGGCTACTTTTGGAGCAGGCTGTTTTTGGGGAGTCGAGACTGTGTTTCGTCGGGTCAATGGAGTCATCAGCACGACCGTAGGTTATTCTGGGGGTTCTTTCAAAAACCCTACCTATGAGGATGTATGCTCCGGTAAAACTGGACATGCGGAAGTGGTGCAGGTGGAATTCGACCCCCCCATGGTTTCTTACGATGAGCTATTGGCAGTTTTTTGGGAAAACCACGATCCAACAACGATGAACCGACAGGGCCCAGACGTGGGGGATCAGTACAGGTCTGCCATTTTTTATCACGATCACGAGCAAAAGGTTCGGGCAGAAACTTCAAAGGAAAAGCTTGTGAAGAGCGGCCGTTACAAAAGTCCTATTGTGACGGAGATTACATCTGCTGCCGAATTCTACCGAGCTGAAGAATACCATCAGCAGTATTTTGAAAAGCGTGGAATGGGCGCGTTTCACCATTGATCGTATTCGGTGAAAGCCGCCCCCTTGAGTTTCTCCACCTTTTGTTGTTCTTCCCTTATCCTACGGGGCGTGAGTATCCAGGGGCCCGCGCAACCTTGTTCGATGAAGTCCGCGGCCTGAGAATATCTTCGCCCCGCGCTTACCCCCATGGTCATGGTGCCCATACCTACGTCTGAAATACAGAGGAGTCCACGGAAGGGGATGTTGAATGTCGTGAGGATGGCTGCGAGTAATGGCTTACCTAATTCGAACCTCACATCATCCCGGGTTTTTCCCTGCTTCTTCTCATCCTCATACCCCGCGATGCCTAGGATCGGGCTTGAGAGCGCGGTGGTTAGGACGAGGATAAGGGTCGACAATTTAAACAATTTCATGTGTGCTCACAGGTCTCCTTTCAATGCCTTTTTCAGCAACACCTTACAACTCCTGCTTCGTTCATGTCAAAGAAATCCTGGTTGCAAATCTACACATAAAGATTTAAACATGAAACGATATTCTATTCTAGTAAGAGTCCTGCAAAGGAATTAACACGGGGCGAAGGTGAGTCTCCCTCCATGCCTTTAATGCGTAAGTGCCAAGGCTTCTTGGCTTGTGTTGTTTTCCTCTTTATTGCACAGGCGGTCCCTTCATTCGCTCAGCAAGGCTCAAAGGGGATCGTTGTCGCAGACAATTCACTGGCATCGCAGGCTGGAATGAAGATCCTCGAGCAGGGGGGTAACGCGGTGGATGCCGCGGTGGCTACGGCCTTTGCCCTCGCGGTGGTGAGTCCTGCCTCCTCAGGATTGGGTGGAGGGGGATTTATGGTGATTTACCGATCCAAGGAGAGGAAAGCCCATGCCTTGGATTTCCGTGAGCGGGCACCTGCAGCAGCCGAGAAGAATATCTATGTGAAAAACGGTCGGGCCCTACCCAAGCTCAGCCGAAACGGTGCCCTTGCCGTCGCCGTGCCCGGCGAAGTGGCCGGGCTTGTGGAGGTGCTCAAGCAATTTGGCAGCCTTCCTCTCGAGACCGTGATCTCTCCGGCCATGCTCTATGCCCAGAAAGGATTCCCGATTCAGCCCAAACTCCTCCGGGCGGTGAATCGTCACCTCCCTACCATTCGAAAGGACCCTAATTTTGCCCGGATCTTTCTCAAGGCCGACGGGACACCTTATCAGGAAGGAGAAATCGTCCGCCAGCCGGAGTTGGGTGAGACTCTAAAGGCTATTTCTCGTGAAGGACCGCGGGTGTTTTATGAAGGATGGATCGCTACCGCCATCACCGGCCACCTCAAGAAGTCAGGGGGAATATTAACCCTCGAAGATTTCAAGGAGTATAAACCGGTGTGGAGAGGACCCATCCTGGGAAACTACCGAAACCTGCTGGTGGTTACCATGCCTCCTCCGAGTTCGGGGGGTATTGCCCTTCTCCAGATACTGAATGTCTTGGAAGGCTACAGACTCAATCAATTCCGTCATAACTCAGCCACCTATCTTCACCTGCTGACCGAGGCCTTGAAGTTCGCCTTTGCTGACCGCGCGCGATACCTGGGGGACCCGGATTTTGTTAAAATCCCCACCCAAAGGCTTTTGTCAAAGGAATATGCCGCCTGGATCCGCTCAAGGATTTCTGCCGTGAAGACCCGTCCTGCCAAATACTATGGTCTTGCCTCCTATGGTCCCAAGGATGGTGGAACGACTCATTTTAGTGTCTTGGACGCCAACGGGAATGCAGTTTCATGTAGCCTAACCATCAACACCACCTTTGGTTCGAAGGTCATGGTGCGAGAGACAGGGATCATTCTCAATAACCAAATGGATGACTTTTCCTTCAAGCCGGGGGTGCCGAATACCTATGGTTTGATCGGTGGGCACGCCAATTCCGTTGCGCCCAAAAAAAGGCCCTTGAGCAGCATGACTCCAACCATCATCCTCGAAGGTGAGCGCCCTATTCTAATTGTGGGCGCTGCGGGAGGACCAAGGATCATAAGCGCCACGGTACAAACCATCCTCAATGCGTTGGATTTCGGTATGCCCATCAAAGAGGCTGTGACAGCTCCCCGGATCCACCACCAGTGGAAACCGAATGACCTGAGAGTAGAGGAAAAAATTCCTCAAGACACCCGAGCTTCCTTGAAACGGCGCGGTCATCGGGTCAAAGCGAGTCGTTCCATAGGGACGGTGCAGGGTATCTTGGTTAGGGGAGGGGTAATCAGCGGGCAGGCCGATCCCCGGAGGAATAAGAAGCCGGGGAAGCGAAAAGGGAAATGATCCCTAAGGGTCTACGGTTCATGGAGAAGAAGAAAAGGGGTCTTTGAATAGGATGGTCTGTTCGCGACCCGGCCCAACAGAAGCGAGAACCAGTTCGGTTTCGAAGATCTCTTCGAGCCGTCGCAAATATTTTTGCGCGTTAAGGGGAAGGTCGGCAAACTTCCTGGCCCCAGAGAGAGGTTCGTCCCACCCGTCCATTTCCTCCAACACGGGTTGTGCTTTTTCCATGACCCTTTGGCTGGCAGGGAATTCGTGATAGAGGTCGCCGTCACTGCGGTAGGCCGTGCATATCTTGATCTTCTTGAATCCGGTCAGGACATCGAGTTTGGTCAGGGCTAGGCCTGTCATCCCATTGACGCGGACCCCGTGGCGCACCCCCACCGCATCCAGCCATCCGCAACGGCGGGGCCGTCCAGTAGTGGCCCCGTACTCGTCTCCCTCCTGCATGAGTTTTTCCCCCTCGGGACCCTTCAGCTCCGTGGGGAACGGACCACTTCCCACACGAGTGGTATAGGCCTTCGTAATACCCACGATCTGGTGAATGTATTGTGGCCCCACCCCAGTCCCGGTGCAGGCCTCGCCGATCACCGTATTGGATGAAGTGACATAGGGATAGGTTCCGTGGTCCACGTCGAGTAGGGTTCCCTGCGCCCCCTCAAAGAGGACCCGTTTATTATCTTTGATGGCGCGCTCGAGGTAAATTCCCGTGTTGGTAACATACCTCTTAAGCCGTTCCCGGTAACTACAGTAAGTCTCATGGATCTCACTGAAGTCGAGGGTCTTCTCCTTTAGGATGGCCTTGAGATAAATGTTTTTCTCCTTGAGATTGCTTTTGAGCTTGTCACGGAAAGTCTCTTGCTCCAGAAGGTCGATGAAACGGATTCCAATCCGGGCCACCTTGTCTTCATAGGCTGGTCCGATTCCGCGTCCAGTGGTGCCGATCTTTCCCTTTCCCCTCAGCCTCTCCCTGGCCTGGTCGATGGCCTTGTGATAGGGCATGATCAGGTGGGCTTCTTCGCTGATTCGGAATAAAGAATCGTCTAAGAGATAACCCCTCTCCTTGAGGTTATCGAACTCCTCCAAAAGGACCTCGGGGTCCACCACGACCCCATTCCCAATGACGCAGACTTTATTGGCGTGAAGGGCCCCTGAGGGAATGAGGTGCAAGACCGTCTTTTCCCCGTTGACGACCAGGGTATGGCCTGCATTGTTGCCCCCCTGGAAACGCACCACCACATCCGCATGCTCGGCGAAGAGATCGACGATCTTTCCTTTCCCCTCGTCTCCCCATTGAGCACCAATGACAGCAACATTACCCATTGCAACAGACTTTCATTTAAGCAGGTTTAAAGCTTGACCAGTACGGCAGAGACGATATTGGGGAGACGACGCAAGGCGTCAAGGACCTCTTTAGGAATGGGGTTGTCCACATGAATGAGGGAAATAGCCATGCCGCCCACCTTTTCTCTGCCCAACTCCAGCCCGGCAATATTGATGCCCCTTTCCCCCAAGAAGTTTCCCAGAATCCCAACCACGCCCGGGACATCCTTGTTGTTAAGGATAAGGATGTTGCCCTCGGGGACTGCCTCGAGATAGAAGTTGTTGATCTTGACGATCCGCGGGTTGTTGTTACCAAAGATCGCGCCTTCCACCTCTGCCTCTTTGTCTTCGGTCTTGACCCTCACTATTATGGAGCTAGCGAAATCGCTGGCACGGCTGCTCTTTGACTCTACGATCCTGATCCCTCGCTCGCGGGCCACGATGGGGGCGTTGACGTAATTAATACTGGTTTCCATTACTGGGGTCAGAATTCCCTTCAAGACGGCTAGGGTCAGCGGGGCCACGTCGTATTGGGCCACCTCTCCGCCGTATTCCACCTGGACCTCCTTGGGGACCTTGGCCAACATCTGTACCTGGAAGCTTCCCAGCTTTTCTCCCAAAAGGAGATAAGGCCGAAGTATGTTGAGGAGCTCGGGGCTCACGGAGGGAACATTCACCGCAAAGCGGATAACCTCACCGCTCAAGAAGTCTACCACCTGCTCGGCAACCGCTATGCCCACATTGAGCTGTGCTTCATCTGTCGAAGCCCCCAAATGGGGAGTCGCGATGACCTGGTCCATCTTAAGCAGCGGGTGGTCTGGTGGGGGAGGTTCCTCTACGAATACATCCAGAGCAGCCCCGGCTACTTTCCCGTCCCGCAGGCTTTGGGCCAAATCCTCTTCATCCACAATCCCACCGCGGGCGCAGTTGATGATTCGCACCCCCTTTTTCATCTTGGCGAAGGCATTCCGGTTAATTAGACCTCTGGTCTCATTGGTTAACGGCGTGTGAACAGTTATGAAATCTGATTTCTCATAGATCTCATCCAGGCTGACCAAAGCCACCCCAAAACGGGCGGCACTTTCTGCGGTGATAAACGGGTCGTGACCGAGCACCTTCATCCTGAGTCCTTGTGCACGCTCAGCAACAATACGCCCGACATTTCCCAGGCCGATGATCCCTAGCGTCTTGTTGCAGAGTTCGACCCCCATAAACTTCTTTCGCGTCCATTTGCCTCCCTTGAGGGAGCTGACCGCCTGGGGGATATGACGGGCAAGGGACATCATGAGGGATATGGTATGTTCCGCGGTGGTCACGTTGTTTCCACCAGGGGTGTTCATGACCACGATGCCCTTGGCGGTGGCGGCGGCGAGGTCGATGTTGTCGACGCCGATGCCGGCGCGGCCGATGGCCTTGAGCCTGTCCGCCGCCTCCAGGATCTTCGACGTCACCTTGGT
>JACZQL010000078.1 GCA_022545745.1 Deltaproteobacteria bacterium
CGGAATCTCGACGTAGTCATCCAGACCGTCGAAGTACACGCCGTTACCTGTGTTGGCACAGGCTGCAATCCGGTTCAGCGAGACCCCGTTGGTATAGGTGCCGTCGTTGCCAGCGACAATGTCAGCCGCGTTCAGTCCGGAGGTTTCGTCCAGCGGCCAGCGGGCTGCGATATCGCCGACGGCAGTTTCCGGGATTGAAAACTCGGAGGTCGAACCAAAAGTGGGTCCGCCGAACTCTTCCGTCGTCGTCGCGGTGATGATGTCGCCCGATGACCCCGGGAACGTATGACTGAAATTCTCGATTCCCGTACCGCCGTGCGTAATCGTTTTCGCGCTCGCAAAAGACTCTCCGCCGCCGTTACCGGAGGCATGTGCGCCGCCGGGGTTCTTGAAAAATTCAATGCGATAGTCACCCGCCGGCACGTCCAGCCTGAAGTCCGCGGTCAATGTGCCACCAGAATTTCTTACTCTCGTGACGTTTGGATAGTTCAGCCTGTCGTTGGGATCGCCGTCGGCATCGAGCGGGTCGTTTGCGGTTATGCCGTCGTCATTCAGGTCCAGATCAAGCGCAACGTTGTCGTAGATCCGGTTGCGGATGATCGTGTTATTGGTGGACAAGGGTTCGCGGACCTGCACGCCGTAGATGCCGTTGCCACGAATGAGATTGCCTTCGTTGGCGCCAGTGCCACCGATCAGGTTTCCAGCCGCCCCGTCGCCGCCCTCTTCATTGATGTCGATACCGTCGCGAGTATTCGGTACGAGGAAGACGCCGGTGTAATCCGTGCCGATGTAGTTGTTTTGTACGACGTTTAGATCGCTGTCATCAATTTCGATGCCGTCGCTGTCGTTGCCCGAAATAATGTTTCGTTGACCGGCCAGCGGGCCACCGATGGTATTGCTGTTGGCGAACTCGAGATCGATACCCTCTTCGTCGTTGCCGCGATCGAACGTGCCGCCAGCGTCAAGGCCGATATAGTTTCCATAGACCTTGTTGCCGGTAGCACCGGCACCAAATAGCTCAATGCCCGCGAAGAAATTGCCGGAGACGACATTGCGGTCAGCGTCAACAGTGCCACCGATGGTGTTGGAGGACGACTCAACGCGAATGCCGCCCTGGTTCCCGGCGTCGTTGGTGTTGTTGGGCGCAAGAGTCGTGCCATCGGCACTCAGTCCAACGTAGTTGCCGGCGACGGTATTGCTGCCACCAAGCAGGAGGATTCCGTTGTCCGAGAAGTTGCCGATGGCCAGGCCGCGGATTGTGGAACCGCTCGAGGTTGCCCCGATCACCAGTCCGTCTGTTGCAACCCCCGCCCCTGTGCCGTCTATTTCGACTTCCGGTCCACTCGAGTTCGTATCGCCCTGGTTGGTGGTCTGAGTTGTCGCATCGATTACGATGCCGATGGCGGTAACGGGGGGTAAGGCACTCGCCGGCGTGATGCCCCACCAGTTGTCGGCACCAGCAGACCGGTTGGTGGGCTCTGCAATGTTGAAGCGAATCGTTATGCCGGGATTCAAGTTCGCATAGGTGATGCAGTTGCGTAACGAACCGAGTCCTGTATCGGCCGTCGTCGTCACTGTGCAGAACGGTATTGCAGCAGCCTCGTACGCGCCGACGTCGCAACTGACGCCTACTGGACGCGCGGATCCGCGCTGATCGGTATCGTTGTCGGGGCCGACACAGACGCTGCTGTCGCCGGTATCCAGTGCGGGACTGCCGTCCGCGATTGCCTGGGTGAACGTCGGTCCGCCATTGTCCTGTAAGGTACCCAGTAACGGGTCGGTGTTTTCCTGATCGCCGGCGCTGGTGAAGTCGCAGCTGGTGTCGCTGCTTAGGTTGTAACCGCTGGAAATCAGGTTGGCCGCGGCACCAGCGCATTCGGTCGCACCGCCGGACAAGTTGCTGGCGACGATCGTATTGGCGAACGTAATCGTGCCTGAGCCGGTCTGGCGGTTGATGAACCGAATTTTCTCTCGCGATAGGTCTCCCAGTTCTCGGACCCCTTTTGGATTTCCTTTTTGCACCATAAGACCTTGCTCCCGCTGGACCAGATGGACAAGCACCAATGGGAGCCCTGGGAGGGTGCGTTTGACATCAGGGATATTGTACGTCCCGGTCTCTGGGTCCAGGAGATGAGTGCCGGCCATGTGGGTCTCACCTCGTCGAAGGGAAAATAAACCACCTAAACTGCCCACATTGGTCGCGGCGATTTTCAATGCTGGATGATGGCGCTTGAGTTGGTCTTCGAGGACTCCGATGGAGAGATCGTGACTGCCCGTACAGAGGATGGTGTTTTCTATTTCCTCAGGAGCGCGTAAAAGTTCAACATCCATTTCCTCGCCGGCATTAATGCCTTCCGTGAGACTGGGGATCCGCAACAACCCATTGGCCTGAACCATGGTTGTAATGACACCAGCTCCACGCCTCAGAGGTACGGCGATGAGATTGTCATGGACTCGACCCAGATTGACCCGAACGAACTCTTCGAGTCCGAGACGGGAAGGAATTTTTTTTTGCACGGCTGCCCGAACCTTTAACTGGGGAGTCAACCTTGCGCCGAGGAATTTTTCCAAGGCCGGCTGCATAATCTCTCGCGCTACCACAATGGCAGAGACCGGGTATCCTGGGATACCAATCACGGGTTTACCCTGCACGGAGCCCAAGACCGCGGGTTTACCCGGCATAATATCAATGCCGTGGATGAGAAGTTCACCATCCTCCTCGACGATCTGTGCGGTGAAGTCATGTTCTCCCGCAGATGATCCTGCGATGATGGTGACGATATGGTTCTCTGTTAAGGCTTCACCTAAGGCTCGTTTGAGCTTAGCAGGATCATCACCAACCCTGGGGAGCGTTGTGGGGACACCGCCCCATTCCCGAATCAGCGCGGTCAGCACGAGGGAATTAAATTCAATCACCTGTCCCGGCTTTGCCTCTGCTCCTGGTTCAATTAGCTCATCCCCCGTGGGAATAATAGCGACTCGAGGTTGAGACCTGACCTTAACCGTCACATGACCTGCCGCCAGCAGCGCTCCCAGATCATAGGGCCGAAGGCGGTGGCAACGGGGTAGTATGGGCTCTGTGGCTACGACGTCCTCGCCCACCAAGCGGACATTTTGCCAAGGGGTGCAGGCTTCGAAGATCTCCACCGTTGTGGCGTCCAGTTGTCTAACTTTCTCGATCATGATGACCGCATCGGCCCAAGGGGGAAGGGCGTTACCCGTATCGACGTAATCGTAACTGTTTTCCGGGGTTGATTCGGTTGAGGCCGGGTTAAGCCGCTTGGGGGCAAATTCGGTTACGCCAAAGGTGTCCTGTGCACGAACACAGATGCCGTCCATAGCTGCGCTATGGTAGTGGGGGGAGGAAATCTTGGCAAAGATCGGCTCGCACGTGATCCGATTGAGTGCAGCGTGGACGGGAACAGTTTCGTTCTCCAGGGTACCCGGCTCGATTCTATCCAGAAAAAGTTCCCGAGCCTCTTTGAGGGGCGTATTCTTGAGGTATCTTTTTCGCGCCATTGGCCCTACGGCTCCTAAAAGAGTATGACCTCCACCTCTTCGCCCTGCTCGATCCCCTCCTGATTGAGATCGATCTTGACCATGCCGTCTGCCTTCACGAGCGTAAAGATCGCACCTGATTTGCTGGGAAGGGCTTCAGCGTAAAGGGTGCCATTAATTCTGGTAAGGCTTACACGTACATAATCCTCACGTCCTGTCTGGGAGGCAATGTTGGTTTTAAGAACTGCGCGAGTGGTCTTTTGAAACTGGGAGGAGGTGGTAGCATCCTCGCCGCCGAGTTTTCGGATCAACGGTGCGGCAAAAAGATCGAATATCACCAACGCTGACACGGGATAACCCGGAAGACCCAGCAAGGGTTTACCAGCGGCCTTGGCGAAGATGGTGGGTTTTCCGGGGCTTACTGAGATTCCATGAAATATGACCCCGGCATCACGCAGAGAAAAAATGGCTTCCAACGCTATGTCCCTCACCCCCACAGAGCTACCTCCGGACAGGAGTACTAGATCCGCTGATTCCAGGGCCTTTTCCAATGCCTGTGAAAGGGTGTCCTTGTCGTCTCGAAAGACTCCGAGATCCTGTAACTCAGCACCACACTCGGCAATCAGACCCGCGAGGGAATGTTGATTGATGTTTCGTACCTGTCCGGGGAGGGGTTCTTCCTCAGGCTCGATTATTTCGTCCCCAGTAGAGATCAGGGCCACGCGTGGTTTTCGATGGACCGTAAGGGTGGAGATGCCAATTCCCGTTAGGGCACCCAAATCATGAGCCCTTAGACGGCGGCCACGGTGGAAGACGAGTTCTCCCTTCTTGATGTCGTCACCGATCTGGATCGTATTTTGCCAAGGGGACACCCCCCTCTGGACTTCGACCCTTTGATTGGCCACCTCTTCCGTATATTCCACCATCACGACCCCATCACTCTCTGGAGGCAACATTCCCCCTGTGGAAATGCGCATTGCCTCGCCCTTGCCTAAAGTTCGGGTGACCTCCTTTCCCATCTCAACGGTACCAACGAGCTTCAGATAGGCTGGAAGACTGGTGCTGGCCCCAAAGGTATCTTGCGCCTTAACCGCGTACCCATCCATGGCTGCCCGGTGAAAATGAGGAAGGTCCACTCGGGAATACAGGTCTTCGGCGACCACTCGACCTCGAGCCTGCGTGGACCCTATTTTCTCCGTTTCCACAGGATGGGTGTCTAGAAGGAGCCGTCTTGCCTCCTCTGGAGTGACAACTTTCAAAAATGCCTTCAAAGGTCCCTTTTCTCCCGGATGAAAGGTTATAAAAAGCGATAGTTAAAAGCAAATTGGCATAAATTGAGTCCACCAGCTATATGGACTTGTACCTTGGAGTTGGACATTTGCATTGCCTTTACATAATAAATGGCTAGGAGGAGTGGGGAATGTTTCGGAGTTTCAACGGGCTGTGCGCATTGTTATTTGTCTTTTTTGCCGATGGAATGACAAACAAGGCAAGGGCTACTGAGACCCGTGAAAACAGGGTCCTGATTCTTGCGACCACCACCAGTTCTCAGGATAGTGGATTACTTGATCTGTTGCTTCCCCATTTCCAAGAGAAGACGGGCTACTTGGTCAAGACCATTGCGGTGGGTTCGGGGCAGGCTTTGGCCATTGGACGGCGTGGTGACGCAGATGTGTTATTGGTGCATGCCCCTGACGAGGAAAAAATGTTCATAGCCAATGGTCACGGGGTGGAGCGGCGCTCCTTTATGTATAACTATTTTGTTCTGGCGGGTGTCTCCGAGGATCCAGCAGGTGTATCGAAGACGAAATCGGTGCCTGAGGCCTTTAGAAGGATTGCCGACTCTAAAACTCTTTTCCTGTCTCGAGGAGATGAGTCGGGGACACACATCATGGAGCAACGATTGTGGCATCGGGCCGGAGTACGGCCGTCGGGCCGATGGTATCAGCAGAGCGGCCAAGGGATGGGACCAACCCTGATCATTGCTGCTGAAAAAAAGGCCTATGTGCTTACGGATCGAAGCACCTATCTGAGGTTGAAAAAAAGGATTGGACTTAAAGTTCTCTTGGATGGGGATTCGGAACTTCTCAATATTTACAGCCTCATTCGAGTGAATTCACAGAAGTCGTCGAGGATCAACGTGGCTGGGGGAAAGGCATTCTTTGATTTTATGCTTTCCCGGGAAACCATGAAACGAATTGAAACCTTTGGTGTTGAAAAATTCGGTGAGCCCCTCTTCGGTCTCATCAAGCAGTAGTACGGGAAGGGTGGAATGGATCTAATCTGGCAGGGGTTCGTAGAGGCTAGTCGATTGCTCGTGACCGGTGATGCTCAGGTGCTCACCGTAGTTGGCCTTTCGCTGCGCGTATCACTCACGGCCACCTTGGCCAGTTTGATCCTCGGCGTGCCTACGGGCATAGCCTTGGGCTTGAGCCGCTTTCGCGGCCGACGCTTCATTGTCAGTTTGGTCAATGTGGGAATGGGATTGCCTCCGGTGGTTGTGGGTCTTATGGTTGCGATCATGCTATGGCGCAGCGGGCCCTTCGGTTTCCTAGGAATAATGTACTCCCCGTTGGCCATTATCATTGCTCAGACCTTCATTGCCTTTCCCATTGTCACCGCCCTAACTCTCGCCACCATTCAGCAACTGAACCCCAAAATACGGCTGCAAATTTTGGCCCTGGGCGCATCCAAATGGCAAATGTTCTGGATCCTCGTGGGAGAGGCCAAACTTGCCATCTTAGCAGCAACCATTGCCGGTTTTGGCGCGGTGATCTCTGAGGTAGGGGCATCCATGATGGTGGGTGGCAATATCCTCGGGCAAACCAGGGTCCTCACCACAGCTACGGTCATGGAAACCGGCAAAGGTAATTTCGAGGTGGCCCTTGCTCTGAGCACCATTCTCTTTGCCCTTGCCTACTCGGTGACGCTGGCTTTGACATTAATTCAACAACGGGAGAGACCGCTATGAAGC
>JACZQL010000079.1 GCA_022545745.1 Deltaproteobacteria bacterium
GATCGGAACGCTGAGCTTGCCGGCGGGATGGAATACCCAGAAGCCCGCATAGTCGCAGACGTATTCCGTGGGGAAGCCCTGCGCTTCGAAATCCGGAATGAGCTCGCGGATGGCCTTCGGGTTCATCACCGCGCCCGAGAGCATGTGGTCCCCGACCGCTTTGCCCTTCTCGATCGCTTCCCGGGTGCTGTTCGCGATGATCCCGGTGATCACCGGGACTCGTCCGCCCGCTTCCGCGATGGCACTCGCCGTAAGCAAGCGCGTTTCCTCCAAAGTCACAGTATGCCCTTCCCCGGTGCTCCCGGAAACAGCCAGTCCATGGACACCCGCCTCTTCGACGAGGTAGCGAACGTCCTTGCGGAGTGCCTCTTCGTCAACTTTGCCGCCGTCCGTAAAGGGCGTCGTCATGGGCGGGATAATTCCGCGAATCTCTTTAAATGCATCCATTCGGTTACATTTTTCCTTCAGGTTACCAATTTTCCGCATCGCACCAAGCGATTTGCATAAACAAACCAGGCGATATCCAAAACACTGAGCGAATTGCCAAATAAAAATGGATTGCTGGTTAACCTGTCATCCAATTCACTTAAAGCCACACGAAACCGTGTAGCGGAAATCTGAACTGCCTGATCAGTAATGCCATCTCGAGCTACCGTCTCCCAAAATGTAATCTCACGCTCTTTATTTGGGTCTTTTTTACCTTGAACGGTACCGGTTCCGCCTTCACGGTAGTTTTTAAGATCCTCAGGTGACCTTGGGGCCCAACCCCTCGGCCGACTAAATCGAAAACTGAGGGTACGGAGGTCTACATGAAGGTCAGCCTCATGACGCAACAATTCACTCATTTGGCTTTCAAATCCTTGAGGGATAAGCCGAACTTCTGGAAATTCTTGCTCGATCAACTGAATAATATCGTTGCTTTCGATATGAACCCTGCCATCAAGGACCAAAGTCGGGACAAGGCCGCGGGGATTTATCCCAAGGTACCAAGGTGAATAATGCTCATTCTTATTAAGATCGATTTGATGAGACTCCCAAGCAATACCTTTCAAACTAAAAAATATTCGGGTTTTCTGAGAACAGGCAGATGGCATGAAATGAAAGAGGTGCACACCTTTCCAATTGCACACTTCTTTGGTTTTTATATCTTGATCAAGTAATTGCGTCATATCAATGCGATTTCTAACATACCAAGAGAACTCGACCTAGCCGATTTAAGAAACGGACCATAGAACGTCTATAGCGTTTAACTGGTTTTATATTTTGGAAGAAACAGCATCGACACAGCCGTAAGCACCAAAATACACGAACATATGCCGAGGATATTGACGTAAGAGCCGTAAAAATCAAATAGCCTGCCAAACACAACCGGCCCTACTGATACGCCACCTAAAAAAGCAGCGAACAAAATTCCGTAAACCATACCAAATGAGTTTAGACCGAAATAGCGCGTTATCAGATAGGCCAGTAAATCAAGCTCTGCCCCAACGCTAAAGCCGAAGAATATGGCCGCTACAAATGCCGTAGGCCCAACCGCGCCAAAAGCAAGCAATGCCGTGCCGATGGCGGAAAGGATGAAACAAACCATACCAACTCGCGGCGCGAAAAACTTATCTAATAAAAATCCTATGACGACCCTGGAAATAATAATGGTTATGCCGACTGTTGAAGCAGCGAGTGCGGCGCTGGTTGTGTCCATTCCCCTGTCCAACAGCATGGGAACAAGATTTGAAAACAACCCATAAAGACAAAAAGTAAGAAGCAAAAAAGTAGCGAATAGCTGATAAAATAGAGGCGTTCTCAGAAGCTCGCCAAGTTTGACTTTTTCCTCTTCGTCTGCCACAACCACAGACTCATCGACATCAACCGCATCGCCATCAGGTAAAAGGTTAAGATCTTTTGGGTGGTCATAAATAAATAATTGTATCAACGGCAAGATGAGAAAAATAAGGATCGCCGCCAATGCATAATATCCTGAGCGCCATCCGTAATTATCTACCATATATTGAACAAGAGGAGGCGTATAAGCAAAGCCGAGTCCTCCTCCCGACATAACAAGTCCAAAAGCCAGGCCACGCCTTTTTACAAACCACGCTCCGGCAAGCCTCAGGTAAGGCACAGCCGCCGCCCCACCGCATATTACCCCGATGATCGCATAGAACAGATAGAGATCCGTCAGATCTCCGACAAACATCGGAATGCCGCCAAGCAGCAGGCCAAAGGCAAGATTAATGATTTCATTGGCCAGGCCCATTTGGCGTAGCGCCATGGCGCCAGACAGGACGATGATAGCGAGCCTTGCCGCTGTAGCCATCAGACCCGCCTGAACGGCACCGCTGTTTCTCAAGGTCCTTGAAGCCAGGTCTGCCAGAAAAAGGCCGATGCCAAAGATGACCAACCCTAGGCCGATATGACCCGCAAAAACGGTAAAGTCGGCAACCAGTGAAGCCAATAGAACAAAGCCTAACTGGCGCGCCGCCTCAATGGTCGCAAATAGCATGACTGCCACCAGCACGAGAGATCCAACGATTTCTGCGGGGGTCCGCCCTCCCGATTGTGCCGGCCGGCTGAGCCCCATCTGGGACAGAACCGTGTTGAATCCAACACCGGAAAGCAGAGTGGAGACCAATCCTGCAATCACTCGTCCCACCACAAAGGCTAGAATTAACACTAGGACAGCCGCGAAAATAGCGGGCAGTGCAGCTAGCAATGTATTGAGCATATTGCTCGCAGGTTGGGTCACCGCCTCCAGCGCTAGGGCATTGAGAGAGGCGATCAGGACCGGGATAAGGATGAGGATATAGACCACCAGGCCAAGAACTCCAGAGACCCCTTGTGAACCTACAACTCGATCCAAACCCACCCTCTCACTGAGCCGGTCAGCGCCGACAGCCACAAGAAGGTTGCTAACGATCCGCTGGACAATACGGGCGAGCAACCAACCGACACCCAGGATGATGCCCGCTGACACGATATTCGGAAGGACCACAAGGATTTTGTCCAGCATCCCCTGTACGGGTGCGAGCAGCCCCTGCAAGGCCAGGGCATTCAGTATGGCAGGTAGAAACAGCAAAAAAACGACCCAGTAAACTGTGTCACCCAGGGTTTTCGTCAGCGAGACCGACCGACCGGCGTGGGTCCCGATCTTTTCATCCAGATTGGCGACTCCCAGGAGCCGGACCACAACCAATTTCAGCCCGGTGGCCAGAATCCATGCGATGAGCAGCAAGACCCCGCCCGCCAGCAGCTGAGGTACGAACCTAAAGACTTCGGTAAGGAGGCGGTTGAGAGGCTCGGTGACCAGCGTGAGGCCCAAGACCTGAAAGAAGCCAACGAGCACAAAGATCATAATCAGGTAAAAGATGCCTCGGGTAACCAGGTGCTCTACATCAAATAGTTTGCTTTTGCCTTCGCCCACCACGGTCCGGTTTAGCCAGGCGCCCAGGCCCGTTCGACGAAGCCCTCCACGGATCATTGCCGCTACTAACAGTGCGGCGATCCATCCGAAGACGAGAATGGCCAGGGCTGCGAGAAGCTTGGGCAGATACTGCTCGATCAGTAGAGCAAGTTCATTGAATTGGCCCTGCATCGGCATGTTAAATTACCTCCTTATTATCGAGGCGGTGGCGGAACCAGGATAAAAATATTCATATAAATGATATTTCATTTGGCTCTATAAGTCCAGAAATTTTTTTAGCAGTCCGCGAGCAGTAAAAGGCTTGGTCACAGAGACCAAGAGGAAGGGCCCTTCAGACCATCGTAGTCGCATCTTTACTCGGGGGCCTCCAAGACAGATTTGCTCGTCTTGCCAATTGGTTTGATTGCCACTATCATCCAGTTTCAACTAGCGAGCCGTTGTCCTAACCTCTCATGATCACCTTTCAACCGTGAGCTAACCTATCGCCTATGACCCTTCCACCGCCGCCAGATGCCCATGCCATCGCCGTGTTGTTCTTGGTTGTGCTGGCGCTGTTCCTGTTCGCGCGCGAGTGGCGCTTTTACCGTATGAAGCAGATCAGTTGTGGCATCAAGCACGAGAAACTCATTGACGCGCTTGAGCTCGGCGATGCTATTACGCCGACCTTGAACGAGTAATATATCGCCTGTGCGCAACGTCACGTCTCTGAGATCGGTGCGCATGGCCTCAACGGCCCTGCGAGGCCGTTGCAGCGCAAGCGTAACCTGCCTCTAAAGTCACGTCCGGGAGGGCCATGATGAGGGTTTTTGGTTGGCGTTGAATGTGGACCACGCGCACGGCCTTCCGGCTTGGTTGCAACCTCTTGGTTCTTGATGCCCACGGGCCGAAGTGGAACGCCCTGGAAGAGGTACCACCTGCCGAACGCATCATTGATTTGTGGTGATCGGACAATTGGTCGTTAGAGCTAATGCTGATCTTGGCCTACCTCATGACTTGTAGCGAGGAATGGGAGGACGCGAAGGTCCGTGTCCTTGCGGCACGCCGGGAGGGGAATCCTGCCGAGGCGCGGCTCGACGAGATCCGTGTCATGCTGGAAGAGGTACGGATCGACGCTCAACCTGTTGTGGTCGATGAGACCGATAACGAAGTGCTCAAGGAGCAATCCGGCGGAGCCTCGATGGTGTTTCTTCCCTTCCGGATTTATGGCGGGCGCTTTTATCACCCCTTTGGCGGTGAGGTTGCCGGCGTCCTTCCAGATCTGCCCATTGTCGTGCTCTCGCTAGCGGCGCAGGACGTAGATCTGAGTGCCGAGCCTGAGGAAGGAACACAGGGCGAAGTCGCTTCTGCCCTCGACCGAGTCGAAGATGCTGAAAAGGAACTGGAGAAGCTCGAAGCCGAGGCAAAGGAAGCAGCCGCTAAGGAGGCCGCAGAGATGGGGACTGACGTTAAGAATGATGATAAGAACCAGGTTCCGGAAAAATTGTGAGTATCCCGTTGAGGGATGGAATGATCCGTATCAGTGCAGAGCACAGCACAGCGCTGGCGTACAGCCGAATTAGGTAATCATGGAGATTCCGTGCGCAGGACGAAAATTGTTTGTACCATAGGCCCTGCCACCGAAACCCCGGCAAAGCTTCGCGATATCATCGAGGCGGGAGCGGATGTTTTGAGGCTCAACTATTCACACGGGACGCCAGAAGAACACAACGCGAGGGCCAAGACGATTCGAAGTGTCGCGGCGGAATTGGGAAAACCGGTGGCCATTCTTCAGGACTTGCCCGGGCCGAAGATTCGACTGGGCGCTTTTCGTGGGGGGAGTATCGAACTCAGCACTGGGGATTTATTCACACTGACCACCGAACGGGTCGAGGGTGACCAGAGACGGGCTTCGGTCAATTATCCCAAACTTGCAACCGAGGTGCGCCGAGGACAGACCATCCTTCTTGCCGACGGCAATGTAGAGCTGAAAATCGAATCGGTGAGTAAATCAAATATCCATTGTCGTGTCATTTCAGGCGGGGTCCTCTCAAACCATAAGGGTGTCAATGTTCCGCGAGGCGCCCTTAGCATCGGAGCATTTACCCAGCAAGATCGAAAGTTACTTTTGGCAGGTCTCGAAACCGGAGTGGATATGACCGCCCTCTCTTTCGTGCGGTCTTCGGCTGACATCGCGTCTGCTCGGCGCTTTTTAAAAACTCATAAAACCAACATTCCTCTCATGGCCAAGATCGAGAAGCCAGAGGCCGTGGATGCGATTGACGAAGTCATATCGGCTGTCGATGCAGTGATGGTCGCTCGCGGCGACCTGGGAGTTGAGATCCCTGCAGCGGAAGTTCCGCTTGTCCAGAAAGACATCATTGCCAAGTCTATTAAAGCATCGAAGCCCGTTGTGACCGCAACGCAGATGCTGCGGTCCATGGTGGAAAGCCCGCGGCCGACTCGTGCCGAGACCGCCGATGTGGCCAATGCAGTACTCGATGGCACGGACGCCGTGATGCTCTCTGAGGAAACGGCAGTGGGAGCGTACCCCGTTGAAGCAGTTAAGACAATTGCTCAAGTTGCTGAGAGGGCCGAAACCCGCCTATTCGTCGAACCTTCGTTGACAACAATACGCGCGCCAGAGTCGGACAACGTTTCAGAAGCCATCGGCCATGCAGCTTGCTTGCTGGCGTACAGTGTGGGTGCTCAGGCCGTCATTTGCTGCACAAGAACGGGAAGAACCGCACAGTGGGTTGCAAAACACCGCTCGAAGACTCCGATCATTGCTGTGAGCCCTAGCCAGGATACCGTTCATCGTCTGATGTTGACCTGGGGAGTTTTTCCTCTTCTTTCAGAGGAATTTGAGTCCACAGATACGATGGTTTCCATCTCACTCAAGTTGGCACGTGAATCAGGCTTGGTCTCGCAGGGTAGCAGAGTCGTCATCGTGGGAGGTGCCGCATCGACTCAGCCTGGGCAAACGGACTTTTTACGCATTTCGCTGGTCCCGTAAACCAAATAAGATTTACCCCGAACCACAGAACACCCCTGCGTAAGCCCCGATCC
>JACZQL010000080.1 GCA_022545745.1 Deltaproteobacteria bacterium
GGCTTTCTTGTCCGAGGAGGCGAGCATTTGCACGGCCGCAGCCAGCAACTTCATTTTGGATTAGATTAGCGCTTGAGAAAGACGGGGCAGGGACTTTTTCTGAGTACGTATTCCGTGGTGCTTCCGATCACCAACTCGATGATTCTGCGATGCCCGTAGGCGCCAATGAAGAGGAGGTCGTAATTGAAGTTGGTTAGATAGTCTACAATCTTCTGTTCGGGGTAGCCTTTCCCGATCTCATAGCGCACCTGTAGGTCGTAGGCCTCAAGATAGGATCTTGCCTCTTGAAGTACCCTATCTGCCATGCTCTCTTCCTTCGGGATGTAGAGGACGGTGAGGGGAAGATGAAGCTGGGAACAGAACTCAGCCGCCGATTCCATGGCGGAGCTTGCCCTTTGGCTTCCGTCATAGGCCAAGAGGGGACTATCGATGACTTTAAATTTCTTGGTTGTGATAAAAACCGGTCGTGGAATCCGCCGGGTCACACTCTCAGCCGTGCTTCCCAGCAAACCCGTTGAAAATTCTTCGTTAATACCCCGATGGCCCATGATCACGAGATCCGCCACCTTGGCACGTTCGCAAATCTCGCTGGCGATGATGCCCATATCGAGGAAGGTTTCGTGCTTGATCCCTTTCTCCCGGCAGCGTTCACTGAATTCTTCGAGCAGACCCTTCCCTCTTTCTTCCAACACCTCACGCATCTTGGTGGAGAAATCCAGGTAAGGCTCAAACCCAAGGGATCCGGAGATATCGTGAAAGAAGCTCCCCTCGATAGAAACGGTGTCGATCACATGCTGTCCGAAGAGGGTTCCATGGAAGTTCTCGACGAACCACAAGCCATACTCGATAGCGGCCTTGGAATGCTCTGATCCGTCTATGGGTACCAGGATATTTTTGATCATCGGCCCACCTCCTGGGACCTTTTAGAGCTGTTTTGCCCAGGTCCAGTTATGAGTGAGGAAGCATACGGGTAGCACTCTTATACCGTGATCCGAATATGAATGCCACAACCTAAATCATGCCTTTTGGACGGCCTTCCCGGCTTTTACTAATGCTAAAATACCACGCGTTTTATTTTTTTCAAGGGAGAATTTCTTACCCTGGGACGCCTCGAAGGTAGTCGCACAGGACCCCGTGGAGTAACGTCTCGGTCGAGTCCGCTCATCTCACCCGTGGATAATACTTCACGGGGTGGAGTACCCCGAACCACAGATCGCCGCGGGCGTTTAAGTGAGTTAAATGCTTAGACATCCATGCAAGGGCAGCCCCGAAACCGCTGGCGTAAGTGCCTGGTGGTTCGGGGTTTACATCATCGTGGATATAAGCGATAATGCGCCATTGCTATGGAAACAAAAGCCAAAACATCGCGGGTACATCATAAGCCCAAGGCAAAGTTGAATGAGCTTATCGAATTTGCTCAAACGCTGCAGATTGAGGTCCGTACCGAGAAGCTCCTACGCGAGGTGGGATACCATGCGGTCAGCGGTAGTTGTCGCTTAGGAGAAAAAAAGTTGATCATCCTTGACCGAGATCTTCCCGTTAAGGATCAGGTGGATCTTTTAGCAGACGAGATACGGAGATCGGTACCGGACCCCACCGCCGTTCCCCCACAGCTAAAAAAACTCTTATAAGTTTTGTCAGTAGTGAGACCCCGAGGGCCTTGACTGTTAAAGGGGGGCTTTTCTTAGCCGGGACAAGGCCTTTTCGATTCTTTTAATGGCTTCCCCGAGGACCTCTGTCTTTGCGGCGTAGGACAGACGTATGAACCCTTCACTCCCGAATCCGGAGCCGTTGGTGATAACCACGCCGGTTTCCTGAACCAGATATTTGGCAAATTCCAGCGAGGGCATTTTAAACTCGCGTATATCTACAAACACGTAGAAGGCCCCCTGGGGACGCAGACACCGAATGCCCGGAATGCCGTTGAGCCCCTCCACTAGGAACTGTCTGCGTTTATCGTATTCACTCACCATGGCCTGGACGCAGTCCTGTGGACCTTGAAGGGCGGCAACGCAAGCCTTCTGCGCCGCAGCATTGGCACAGATATTCACGGTGTGATGGTATTTGAGGAGTTGAAACAAAGTGTCGCGAGGGGCGGCAACGTAACCTACCCTCCACCCGGTCATCGCGTATGTCTTTGAAAAGCTGTTGACGAGTATCACTCGCTCCTTGGCGTTTGGGAAAGATACCAGACTCCAGTGGACCTTGTCCTCGTAGACGAATTTTTCATAAACCTCGTCGGAAATGATGAGAAAATTCCGTTGTACTGCCAGCTCCACCAATCGGGATAAGACCTCTCTCCCGTAGACGGACCCAGTGGGGTTATTGGGTGAGTGGAGGACGAGACACTTGGTCTTGTCCGTGATATACCGCTCGATGATCTCAGGGTTTGGGATAAAGTCTTCCTCGACCTTTGTTGGGACAATGACCGGGATACCCCCTGCCAGTACCACATTTGCCAGGTAAGGAGGGTAATAAGGAGAGAGGAGTACCACTTCGTCTCCCGGGTTAACGGTGCCCATGATTGCAGTGTGAAGTCCCGCCTGTCCCCCAGCAGTGATGAGGATCTCATCCTCGAACCGATAGCCTACATGACTTTCCTTTTGGATCTTCTGGGCTAGAAGTTGCCGAAGCTCGGGTAGGCCTCGGTCGGGGGTATAATGGGTCCACCCCCCAGCCATGGCCTCCTGTCCAGCCTGAACAATATGGGCAGGGGTATCGAAGTCGGGCTCCCCAATATTGAGATACAGACAGTCTGTCCGCTTGGCGGCGAGCTCCAAGATACTGTAGAAGGGGGATCTCTCTACCGATAAAATTCGTTCAGCAAGCATGGCATTGCCTCTTATAGCTTAGCCCAATCGAAAGAGTGGGCGGTCTCGGGCTCATTGTACCCGAATCTTTTTGGCCGCCTGAATTCCCAGGGAAAACTCGTCCTTTCCTACCATTAGGGTCATCATTCCAAGCGACGGTGCGATATCCAGCACGCGGATTCGGGTCCCGGGAATAAGCTTGTGTGCGAGGAGGAATCTGAGCAGACGGGGGTCTCGCTCCCCCATTTCGCTAATGCACTCGAGAACCACGTCGCTGCCGATGGTAACGGTGCTGAGGGGCAGTCCCTTGCGCTTTGGGGGAGGTACCCCCTCGTTCGGGATGGGATTACCGTGAGGGCAGGTGGTGGGGTGGTGCAATACCTCCGCCAGCTTTTTCTCCACCATAGGTGAGATGACGTGTTCCATCCGATGGGCCTCCTGATGGGCGCTGACCCAGTCCAGACCCAATAGGTCTGTGAGGAATCTTTCGGTCAAGTAGTGGCGCCGGAGGATTGTCTCCGCGACCTTTTTACCCTTGGCCGTTAGGCGGATATCCTTGCGACGCTCCACCCTGGCATAGCCTTCTTTCTCCAAACGCCGCAGGGCACTGAACATCGTCGATGGGGAGACACCGATCTCCTCTGCAACCCTTGCAGCGATCACCGGCTGGCTCTCTTCCGCTAGCGTATAGATCGCCTTGAGGTAGTCCTCTGTGACAGGAGTGGGTTCCTTATGATTCATGGGCTTGACAAATATACGGTTTTCGCCTAATCGAATATTATTGATTCGGGGGCCGAATTGATTTGTTTTTTGCTTCGAATCTTGGTCCCCACAAACGAGGCAATCATATTTCACCGCATGGAAAATATCAAGCCGATGCGAAGGAGGAAGTCGATGAAATTTGCTCAGGCCGGGAAATCCGCTGTTGCCTTCTTCTTATTGGCTTGGGCCCTACTGGGTCTCCATGTGACCCCTTTGGCTGCTCAATCGGTGGTGGTCTATTCCTCGAGGATCGAGAAACTGATCAAACCAATGTTCAGTGTCTTCACATCAAACACGGGAGTCAAGGTTCGGTATTTCAACGCCAAAGAAGCCGAGCTGTTTGAACGGCTGAAGGCCGAGGGGTCCAACACCCCTGCCGATCTATTTATGACGGTAGACGCAGGCAACCTCTGGATGGCCGAGCAGGCTGGGCTCCTCCAGGGGTTCGAGTCAGATGTTATTGCAAGGAACATCCCCGCACATTTACGCGCCAGAGACAACTCTTGGGTAGGACTCTCGGTCCGCGCCAGACCCATCATGTACAGCACGAGCAGGGTCCAACCGTCTGAGTTGTCAACCTATGAGGCATTGGGTGATTCTCGTTGGCAGGGAAGGCTTTGTCTGCGGACATCGCGTAAGGTTTACACCCTCTCGCTGGTGGCAACCATGATAAAGTCGTTAGGTGAGAAACGCACAGAGGAGGTGGCCCGCAATTGGATCGCCAACAAGCCGAGGATTTTTAACAGCGACACAAGACTCATTAAAGCCATCGCCGCGGGTCAGTGTGATGTGGGAATCGCCAACACTTACTACCTGGCGCGTCTTAAGGTGAAGGACTCCGGGTTTCCGGTGGCGGTCTTTTGGCCCAATCAGAAGGGCCGCGGTGTGCATGTCAATATCTCGGGTGCCGGGGTCACCCGGTATGCCAAAAACCGCGCGAATTCCATCAGGTTGATTGAGTTCCTGAGTTCACTGGAGATCCAAAGCCTGTTTGCAGACGCCAATTACGAGTATCCTGCCAATCCAGCCGCCAAGCCTCACAGTCTGATCGCCAGTTGGGGAACCTTCAAAGGGGATCAGGTAGACGTGGCCGCCGCTGGTGCCTTGCAAATAGCTGCAGTAAAGCTCTTGGATCGCGTCGGGTACAAGTGAGGGGAAGGGCCAGTGAGCATCGGGGGGAAAGCACAGCTTCGCGCGTCCTGGTCCTGGTGGGATCCCTGGTTTCTGTCTGCTGGCATCGTCGCGTTGCTTGTCGCCACCCCGATTTTATTTGTGCTCTCGTCACTGGTGACACCAAGCCTCGATATCTGGGCCCATCTTTGGGAGACCCAACTTCTCGAGCTAATCTGGAACACCCTTATTCTTATCGTCGGGGTGGGTTTGGGTGTGCTCGTCCTGGGTATCGGTCTCGCCTGGCTGGTGACCATGTATCGCTTTCCGGGTCGGGGGATTTTCGAGTGGCTGTTGATTCTCCCCCTGGCCATTCCTGCATACGTTATCGGGTTTGTGTTCCTAGCCATCTTTGACTACGCAGGGCCAGTGCAGAGCTGGCTTCGAGCGTGGTTGGGACCCGAGATCTGGTTCCCGGATTTCGCCTCCTACGGTGGGGTGACCCTCGTCATGACCTTGGTCCTCTACCCCTACGTATACATGCTGGCGAGAACAGCCTTCCTGGAACAGGCAGCTGGCACCCTGGAAGCCGCGCGGTCTTTAGGTGCAAGACCTCTGGCGGTCTTTTGGAAGGTGGCACTACCCCTTGCACGACCGTCCATCGCCGCCGGATTGGCCTTCGCCGTGATGGAGGCTTTGGCGGATTTTGGGACGGTGGCCATTTTTGGATATTCGACGTTTACGGTGGCGATTTACCGCGTTTGGTACGGTCTGTTCGACCGTGCGGCGGCAACTGAATTGGCTAGCTTCCTCATGATGTTCGCCCTGGGACTGTACCTGATGGAGCGCATGGCCCGCGGCCATGCCCGATTCTTTCAGACGGAAGGTACCGTACGGCCAGCCGTAGCCAAACGACTATTCGGCTGGAAGGCATGGGCGGCCAGTGGGGTGATCACTCTAGTCATTGGAGTTGCATTTATCCTTCCCGTCTTCCAGCTGTTGGTGTGGGTAGTGGGAGGCGCCGAGTATGATGTTCGCTATCGTGAATTTCTATTCAATACGCTTATGTTGGGTGGGGTGACGGCCATTATAGCGGTGGTGGCTGCAGTGGTGATTGCCTATGGCTTGCGGCTCAGCCGCCATTGGATTATTCCCGCTTTTGCGCGAGTTGCTAGCATGGGTTATGCCCTACCTGGATCAGTGATCGCAGTGGGTGTGTTGGTGCCCCTGGCCTTCCTGGATCATACGCTGGATGAGTTTTTACGCTCGACTTGGGGGATCTCGAGCGGTCTTCTCCTCACGGGCTCCATGGTAGCTTTGGTCTTTGCCTATCTGGTTCGATTTCTCGCGGTGAGTTTTCATACCGTAGAGGCAAGCCTGGTCAAGGTCACACCGAACATGGACATGGCAGGGCGTTCCCTTGGGGTGGGTAAAGGGGGAGTGCTCTGGCGAATTCACTTGCCTCTCATCAGGGGAGGTCTCAGCGCCGGTGCCGTTTTGGTTTTCGTGGATGTGATGAAAGAGATGCCGGCCACTCTCCTGCTAAGGCCGTTTGGTTATGATACCCTGGCGGTCCGCGTGTGGCAGTTGACATCCGAATCTTTCTGGGAGGCTGCGGCCCTCCCAGCCCTGACCATTGTGGCGGCTGGTATCCTTCCGGTGATGTTGCTCGTGGCTGGAACCACTCGTGAGTTCTCCGCCCGGACGGATCGTG
>JACZQL010000081.1 GCA_022545745.1 Deltaproteobacteria bacterium
GGTTGCGGGAATTACCTTAAGGACCGTCAAAGCTAAGGGCTTTGTCCAGTGCGGGGTCCACTACCCTGGTCTGCCTGGTTTTTCCAATCCCAACGACAAAGGCGATTGGGTTGGTTTCGACGTGGATGTCTGCCGTGCAATCGCCGCGGGGATCTTCGGCGATGCCAAAAAGGTTAAGTTCAGGCCCTTATCGGCAAAGGAGCGATTCACGGCATTGCAGTCGGGGGAGGTGGATGTTCTGTCGCGGAATACGACGTGGACCTTCGTTCGGGATAGCGCCCTTGGTCTGGACTTCGCTGGGGTGACCTTTTACGACGGGCAGGGATTCATCGTGCGAAAAAATTTGAGGTTAAAGAGCGCACTTGAACTGAATGGGGCCAGTGTGTGTGTCATTACTGGGACCACAACCGAGCTCAATCTAGGAGACTATTTCCGTGCCAATAAGATGAAATACCGGCCGGTGGTTTTTGGCAGCGCGGATGAGGCGGTGGCAGCTTACGACGCGGGTCGTTGTGACGTCTTTACCACAGACCGGTCGGGCCTGGCTGCCGAACGGGTGAAGCTTACCAGACCCAGAGACCATGTCATACTGCCTGAAATTATTTCGAAGGAGCCTTTGGGACCTGCGGTCCGTCACGGGGACAACCAGTGGGGGGATATTGTCCGTTGGTCTCTGAATGTGCTGATTATTGCGGAGGAAAAAGGTGTAACCTCCAGGAATGTCGACGAAATGAGGGCAAAATCGGTGGACCCACAGATTAAGAGGCTGTTGGGAGTTGAGGGAGACCTTGGCCGGAAGCTCGAACTCCCTAACAGCTGGGCCTATTCCATAATCAAGCAGGTTGGAAACTATGGTGAGATCTACGACCGTAACGTCGGTCCGGACACCCCTTTGAAGCTGGAGCGAGGATTAAATCAGCTCTGGTTCAAAGGCGGCATTTTGTACGCTCCTCCCATGCGATAGATGTTCAATTGGGAATTCGCTCTGCGGTTTTTTGCCATTCCTATTCGCCTCATGCCCGCTGAACTCCAGAAATCATTAGGCCGGGTAAATCAGTGATCTGGAACGACACTCGATATCGGGGACTTTTTTTCCAGGTCCTTGTGCTCGGTGCGGTGATTGCCCTTGGTGTCTTTCTCATCAACAACGTCCTGGTCAACCTCGAACGTCGAGGGATTGCCTCGGGATTCGAATTCCTCAACTCCACCGCCGGTTTTGGCATTATCATGCACTTGATCGACTATTCCGAGGTATCCAGTTACGGAAGGGCTTTTCTCGTCGGTCTGTTGAATACTCTACTGGTTTCCGTGCTTGGAATCTTCTTCACCACGATTCTCGGATTTGTCGTCGGACTGGGTCGGCTGTCCAGCAACTGGTTGGTGGCACGGTTGGCCGGAGTCTATGTTGAGATCGTTCGCAACATTCCGCTCCTGCTACAGATCTTTTTTTGGTACTTTGCCATGCTTGTGCCCCTCCCGTCGCCGCATCAGAGCATGGCCATGGGCGGAACCATTTTTTTCAACAACCGCGGCCTCTATTTTCCAGCGCCCATCTTCGAAGCGGGATTCTCGATGGTCCTACTGGCCTTATTCATTGCCATGGCAACGGTGATCCTTGTGAAACGATGGGCCCGTCGGCGCCATGGGGCTACCGGACGAAATTTCCATACTGTTTATTTTTCCATAGGGGTGCTTGTCAGTTTACCGCTGATCGCCGCAGTCCTTACTGGCTTTCCAATATCCTGGGAGTATCCTGAACTGAGGGGTTTTAACTTTGTGGGTGGCTTAGTCGTGATTCCTGAGCTCACCGCCCTTTTGATCGCTTTATCGGTTTACACTGCTTCCTTCATTGCGGAGATCGTTCGGGCCGGTGTCCAGTCCGTGGAGCTTGGCCAGGTTGAGGCGGCTTACTCTCTCGGCCTTAAACCTAGACAGACTCTCCGCCTTATTATCATCCCGCAAGCGCTTCGGGTCATCGTTCCCCCATTGACCAGCCAGTACCTGAATCTCACGAAAAACTCTTCCCTCGCGGTTGCCATCGCCTATCCTGAGCTGGTTTCGGTGTTTATGGGCACGGTTCTCAACCAGACTGGCCAGGCCATTGAAGTGATCGCCATAACAATGGCGGTTTATCTCACGATCAGCTTGGGGATTTCGTTCATTATGAATTGGTACAACCGTAGTATCGCCCTCGTTGGCAGGTAAGGCTTGTCCGAAATGAGGCATCCGAATAATCAAACAGCCCCCCTCGCAGCAACGAGCCCTCTTGAAAGGGTCTGGCGAAATTTGTTTTCGTCTCCCATGAACGCCTTTTTGACTCTGGCGGTTCTGTTCCTACTCTATTGGGTTGTCCTCCCCGTTGTTCAATGGGCGTTCATCGAGGCCAACTGGAGCGGAGAGTCGCGGCAGGACTGTGTTCGCAGTGGGGCCTGTTGGGTCTTTATCAAAGTCCGCTTTGCGCAGTTCATGTACGGGTTTTACCCGGAGGCCGAGCGGTGGCGGGTCAACACCACGTTTTTACTATTTGGGGTGGCATGCCTGCCCCTCTTTTTCCCTTCCTTTCCAAGGAAGGCGTGGGTTGGTGCGTTCCTGCTCGTCGTTTATCCATTCGTAGGGTTTATACTGCTTGTGGGTGGACTTTTCGGCTTACCAGTGGTGGAGACGCGACTCTGGGGTGGTCTCATGGTCACCCTGGTGGTGGCGGGGGTTGGCATTGTGGTCTCGTTCCCTGTAGGCGTGGTGCTCGCACTTGGGCGCCGATCCACCATGCCAGTCATCCGTGCTATCTGTACGGCCTTCATTGAAATCGTGCGGGGTATACCGCTGATTAGCGTCCTTTTTATGGCTTCCGTGATGCTGCCCATGTTTCTCCCCGAAGGGATGAATTTTGACAAGCTGTTGCGGGCCTTGGTAGGCGTGACGCTTTTTGCGGGGGCTTATATGGCAGAGGTGGTCCGTGGGGGACTTCAGGCGATTCCCCGTGGTCAGTTCGAGGCAGCCGCTGCCTTGGGGCTTGGGTATTGGCGAATGATGGGGCTGGTCATCTTGCCACAGGCTCTCAGGATTGTGATTCCGGGAATCGTCAATACCTTCATTGGATTGTTTAAAGATACCACGCTGGTACTGATCATTGGCTTATTCGATCTTCTTGGGATTATCCGGGCTGCCACTGCCGACCCCAATTGGTTGGGATTTACCATGGAGGGTTATGCCTTCGCGGCCGTTGTCTTTTGGATTTTCTGCTTTAGCATGTCTCGAATAAGCCTGCTCCTTGAAGGAAGACTTCAAGTGAGTGACAAATAAGGGTGGGCGAATTGGATAGAGTAGGTTGATCGATGTCTTCAAACCAAACAGCTGGATCGGAAAGACCCATGATCGAGATGATGGGAGTCCATAAATGGTTTGGTGACTTTCATGTGTTAAAGGATATCAACCTTACCGTTCATAAGGGCGAACGGATTGTGGTCTGCGGGCCGTCAGGGTCCGGAAAATCAACCATGATTCGCTGCATTAACCGGCTGGAAGAGCACCAGCGTGGCCGTATCACTGTGGACGGAGTTGAGCTCACCAGTGATCTCAAGAATATCGAGCAGATCCGTCGCGAGGTTGGACTGGTTTTTCAAGAGTTCAATCTCTTCCCTCATCTGACGGTGATGGAAAACCTGTGTCTTGCGCCCATCTGGGTTCGCGGCATGCCCCGTGCCGAGGCCGAAAAAATTACCATGAAGTATCTCGAGCGGGTTTGCATTCCCGAGCAAGCCCACAAGTATCCAGGCCAACTCTCGGGTGGGCAGCAGCAGCGCGTGGCCATCGCCCGTAGCCTGTGCATGAACCCAAAGATCATGCTCTTCGACGAACCCACGTCTGCACTGGACCCCGAGATGATCAAGGAGGTCCTCGATGTCATGGTCAGCCTTGCGCGAGAAGGCATGACCATGATCGTGGTGACCCACGAAATGGGCTTCGCCCGGACCGTGGCCAACCGGATGCTATTCATGGACGAAGGCGAGATCATCGAGGAGAACACAACGCAAGAGTTCTTTGACCATCCGCGTTCCGAACGGACAAAGCAATTCCTCAGTAAGATCCTATCCCATTAAAGATCTCTTGCCGCTCTGGATTCCCCTTCATTCCCTGCCGGTTTTACCCCGTAACACCTGTCGAGCCTTTGTCCCGAGCTCAGGCCGAGGGGAGCCGCCCCTTCGAGAGCCTGGATTTACCGCATTTACCGGCCAATCATCTTGATCTTTATCTCCATTTGAAGTTAATTCGTTACGTTTGATCCATGAGTTTCCGGGCGAAGGAGGCAAGACGAGTGACTAAGAATAATTCTCCTATTGGGGCTTCTGTTCCGCGGGCAGAAGGGCCCGACAAGGTTACGGGTCGCGCACTTTATGCAGCAGACGTCGTGCTCCCCGGGATGCTTTGGGGGAAGGTGTTGCGCAGTCCCCATCCTCACGCGCGTATCCTCCGCGTCGATGGCTCTCGAGCCTGGAAGGTGGAGGGGGTCCGGGCCGTCATCACCGGTAAGGAAGTCCCCGGTCACTTGGTGGGGAGGCGTTTAAGGGATATGCCCGTCCTGTGTTGGGACAAGGTCCGCTTTGTGGGGGACCGTGTCGCAGCTGTCGCGGCCGAATCACCAGATGCTGCGGAGGAAGCGCTTGAGTGTATAGACGTGGAATATGAGGTGCTGCCAGCCGTCAACGACCCGTTGGCTGCCATGCAACCGGATGCTCCCAGGCTGCACGACGACCCTAGTTCCTACGATGGGATGCTTGAAACGGCTGCAATTCCGGAGGTCCATAATGGCCTGACGCGAGTGACCTGGCATAAAGGGGATGTCGAGCAAGGCTTTCAGGAGGCGGACCTCGTCTTCGAGCATACCTTTCGCACCCCTGGCCGTCATCACGGTTACATTGAGCCCCATGCGGGGATTGTGGCCGTTGATGCCAACGGCCGGTTGGACGTTTGGATCTCGACCAAGAGTTCGTTCAGTATCCGTGCGCAGCTGGCCAAGGCCATGGGAATCCCTGAGGCGAACATTCGGATCAATCCGGTCTTTGTGGGGGGCGACTTCGGTGGCAAGGGAGACACTATGGACCTCCCCATCGCCGCCTTTCTAGCGCAGCAGGCAAAACGGCCGGTCAAAATGGTCATGACCTATTACGAAGAACTCACCGCGGGTAACCCCACCCATCCGTCGGTCATCACCGTCCGTACCGGTGTCAAAAAAGACGGTCGTATGGTCGCGCGTAAGCTAAAAGCGATCCATAACAGCGGGGCCTACGGGGCGTTCAAGCCAGTCGTCAGTATCTCCATCGGCGGCGCGTCCCATGCGGGTGGGCCGTACCGAATCGATCACACCTTCTTTGAGGCCATTCAGGTCTATACGAATACAGTCCCGAGCGGATTTTTCCGAGCCCCCGGGTCCCCCCAAACCAACTTCGCCGTAGAATCTCACAACGATCTTATTGCCAGAGCGTTGGCCATGGATCCCGCCGAATTTCGTCTCAAGAATATAATTGAGGACGGAGAGGAAAATGCGGTGGGAGAGCGCCAGGGAGAGGTCAAAGCCCGAGACACCCTGCAGGCGGCCCTTGACGCCTTTGGTTGGAAACGTACCAAACGCGGCTCGAATACGGGGCGCGGCATGGCAATTTACGACCGTCATGTGGGAGCCGGTCCCACCGGTGCGACGCTTGTGGCAGGCGCTAACGGGACCATCACGATTATCAGCCCCACCTTTGACCAAGGAGTTGGTGCCCATACGGTCTTGCGCCAGATCGTGGCCAAGGAGTTTGAGTTGTCTATGGACCGGGTTGAAGTGGTTGTGGGCGATACGGATACGGCCCCCAAGGATTGCGGTTCTGGGGCGATGCGGGTAACCAACATTGCGGGAACTGCAGTTCTCCAAGCGGCCGGTGATCTGAGGGAGCAATTGGCCGCCCATGCGGCCGAGATCTTGGAATGCCCCCTGGAGGAGATTGTTCACCGCGGTGAAAAGTTCTGGCCCCGGGAGGATCCAAGGCGGGCTCTTATCATGGGAGACATCGTCAAGCGCGGGCGGCAAGACGGCTTATTGCAGGTCACAGCCAACGTAAACGTCAAGGGAAGACGGGATATTACCTGTTACAGCGCGCAAGTCGCCGAGGTCAAGGTTGACGCCGAAACCGGTCAGTTTCGAGTCACTCGGTTCGTGACCGCTCACGATGTTGGAACTATCATCAATCCCATGACTCACCAGGGGCAAATAGAGGGGGGCTTGGTGCAAGGCATCGGTATGGCGACGATGGAAGAGTTGAGGATCGAAGAGGGTCGAGTTTTAACGACAAACCTGGGGGATTACAAGGTCCCGACCATTGCCGACGTGCCGAAGTTGGTTACCACACTGGTCC